>SLIH01000203.1 GCA_007135745.1 Halomonas sp.
CACTACCTTGGCGCGGACAACCCGCGCGAAACGCCGAAGGAAATCATCGTTCCCCAGGCGATCGCTGACCAGGAGTTGCTTGGCAAGGCCCTGAGCGAACAGAGCCATCGTGAAGCCCGGGTGCGGCACAAGGTGCGTGATGAGCGGCGGCGTTGGCTCCAGATGGCGGCGACCAACGCCGAACAGACTCTGAGGGGGCACCTTGCCAGCAAGGAAACCGTCTATCGCCGGCTGCTGGCCCTGCGTGAACTGCTGGAGCTGGATGAGACACCACAGCGGATGGAATGCTTCGACGTCAGTCACAGTCAGGGCGAAGAGACAGTTGCGTCCTGTGTAGTGTTTGACGAGAATGGCCCGCTGAAAAGCGACTATCGACTCTACAACATCAAGGGCGTCGAGGCCGGAGATGATTATGCCGCCATGCGTCAGGTGCTGACACGGCGTTATCGGAAGCTGGCGGCAGGTGAGGGCAGGCGGCCCGATCTGGTATTCATCGATGGCGGTAAGGGGCAGCTCAATGTGGCCCGGGAAGTCTTTGAGGAACTGGGTATTGAAGACGTCACCCTGATTGGCGTTGCCAAAGGTGTGACGCGCAAGGCCGGCATGGAACAGCTCGTGGACGCGCTTACGGACACCACCTTCCGGGTGCCCCCGGATTCACCGGCGCTTCATCTGATCCAGCATATCCGGGACGAGGCCCATCGCTTCGCCATCACAGGGCACCGCCAGCGTCGCGACAAGAAGCGGCGCCAGTCAACGCTTGAGGGAATTCCCGGCGTGGGGTCCAAACGCCGGAGGGAGCTGATAAACTACTTCGGCGGCCTTCAGGAAATCAGCAAGGCCAGTGTCGAGGAGATCGCCAAGGTCCGGGGTGTCAGCAGGAAGCTGGCCGAAACCATCTATGCAGCACTGCACAATGAGTAGCCCATGAATGTGCCCAACATACTGACACTGATACGGATAGGACTCATCCCGGTTTTTGTGCTGGTGTTCTTTCTGCCGTTTTCCTGGTCCTATATGGCCAGTGCGGTGATTTTCACGCTGGCAGCGATCACGGACTGGCTCGATGGCTTCCTGGCTCGAAAACTCGACCAAACAACCCCACTGGGGGCCTTTCTGGATCCCGTGGCGGACAAGCTGATGGTTGCGGTAGCCCTGGCTGTGCTGATCCATGACTACAGCTCCCTGCTGCTGACCATTCCCGCTGTAATCATCATCGGGCGTGAAATCATCATATCGGCACTGCGCGAATGGATGGCGGAGATGGGTAAGCGTGCGAGCGTGGCCGTCTCCTACATCGGAAAAATCAAGACTGCCTGTCAGATGATCGCCATCATACTGCTGCTCGCTTACCCCCAGGGCGAACCGCTGGCAAGGGCAGGGCTGGTGGCCCTGGGGCTTGCCGCGATCCTTACCCTCTGGTCCATGACCCTCTACCTCAATGCCGCACGGCGCGAGCTGCAGCATATGTAGGTTTGCCAGGCGGCTACCAGGCGACCTCACCAGTATCGGCATCCAGCGCGACAAATCGTGGCCTGAGCCGGTAAACACCTTCGCTATCGGTTTCGAAGCGCTCATATCGGCCGCCGGAGAAGATGATGCCATCGTGAATGGCGAGAGTGTTTGCCCGTCGATTAGCCCTTTCCGCGTCGACCGGGTTCCATTCCAGTAACTTGCTGTCACTCAGGTCAAAGGCTGCATGGTGTTGCCGGGGTTCAAAATCACCATCTGATCCTGCTTCCTCGAAATGCCCGGCCACGATGAGTGCATCCTCAAGGGTTGTCATCGCCTCAACCGGTAATGTTCCTGTGTCCTCAATGCCCGCCTTCCAATCCGATCGGCGACTACCGTCATCAAGGCTGAATACGGCAAGGCGCGAGGCCGGATCAAAGTCGTCAGTGTCGGTTCCGGTACCTGCGGCCTGGAAATTGCCTCCGGCAAAAACTTCATTGTCATGGACAACCATTGCAGTCACGTTGGAATCAGTGCCTGGTTCCCAGTCGCTGTCGACTTCGCCTGTTACGAAATCGAATGCAGCGATATTTTCATGCTCTGAATAGTTACTTTCATCCAGACCTTCACCAGCCCATTGGAATAAACCGCCTACAATCAGATGATCATCTGCGACCGCCAGTGATTGACCCCATCCGTGGGCTGGATCTCCTGAAAAATTTTCCCGCCAGAGTCCTCCGGTCCAGGCACTCAGGTTCCCACTCAACGCATCGAAGGCTGCCAGCCCATTCCGGGAGTGAGGGCCTATTTCATCAAATAACCCAGTGACATAGATAAGACCATCATGAATCACCATGGCTCTCGCGTCTGAACTCCAGGACCCGGAGTCGTTCCAGTCGGGATGAACCGCCCCTTCGTCCTTGTCAAAAGCGGCCAGCGCATTGTGTTCACCGTAGTCGGTAACTGCTTCGCCGCTGCCTGCGCTGGTGTAGTCACCGAGCACATAAACCCGATCGTTAGCCACCGCAAGGTCCCGGATATCGTCATCGACTCCTGCCTGCCACTCGGTGTCCCGAAGTCCGGTTTCTCTGTCAAATCTGGCCAGGTGGTTTGCCCGGACTGCGTCGCCGCCCTGAAAACGGCCTCCGAGGAGAATCACATCATCGGCGTGATGAATCGTCAGGACGCGTTCATCGACACTGACTGTCCATCCGTCCTTCCGGTCACCGGTTTCCGGGTCGAGTCGAGCAAAATGGTCGGCGTTTTCACCCGCGAGCTCGGTGAACCGACCACCGGCATAAAGGGTGGCGTCCTGAATGGTCAGCGCCTCAATGCGATGATTGGCGTCAGCTCGCCAATCGTCCAGCAGACTGCCGTCGCTCAGGTTGAATGCAGCCAGGTGTTTTCTTGGCTCCAGAGCGCCGTTTGCGCCTGCTTCCTCGAAAGTTCCACCGACAAA
>SLIH01000294.1 GCA_007135745.1 Halomonas sp.
ACGGTTTCCTCGTCCGCATTGATAAAAGGAAACCACCAGGTTGGTGCCAGGGTGCCCGCCGGTGAATAAGGGCCCAGTGGCTGAACCGCCACATCCTCTGCCGACGCAGCGGCCTCCCTTACTGCGGGTTGTTCGGCAACGGGCTCCGGGTCCACCGATTCCAGGCGATGAAGATCGAATCCCTGACTGCTGTAACGCTGGTACCAGATGCGCCCGTCCACCGTTTGAACCGGTGAGAAAGCGCCACTGGTACTGCGGGTGAGACGCTGCTTCTGCCCTGAATCCAGATCGAGTCGATACAGATCGTAGCGGCCATCGTAATCCGCCGTATACAGCAACCATTGCCCGTCCGGGGAAAAGGCGGGCTGACCCTGAATTCGGCCATTGGCGGTGAGGGTTTCCCAATGTCGGCCACGCATGTCGAAGCGCCGCAGCTGCCAGCCACTGCGATCGGCGTATTTGAAAGCCGCCACCAGGGATTCTCCATCCGGCGTTACCCGGAAAGGACCGACAACATCCCCTGGGCGCCCCTGCCAGAGCTGGTCCATTAACTCACCATCGCGGGTGAGCACATCAAGCTCTACCTGCCCATCAACAATTCGGCGCGCAATCAGACGCTCCTCGTCCAGCCATCGCGCCTCCCGATAGCGCTGCCCCCGGGTGAGCCGCTGCCATCCACTGTCCGGCTGCCAGCGATAGAGATCACTGAGTACGCGGTTATCCCGCCGGGTACTGAGACCCGCCATAACCACCCAGCCGCGGTCATCCACGTCGAATAGCCCGGGGTACTCCACGGACGTCAGCACCTCGGATTGATCGTCACGATAACGAACCAGGCGCGGTGTGCGATGGCCGTCATGGTGTATGCGATAGACCCAGTCACCCTGTGCAACCGGCGGGGAATCGAAAAGTCCCTCTGTGCTTATTGCCTGTCCCGGCCCGGTCCCATCAGTGACTGGTACGAATCGCTCAACAAGCCAGTGCCGATATTGCTCCCACAGTTCCGGGAAATCGCTGCCGAAGACACGCCGGGCCGTGGGGTTAAGCCAGAAAGGGAGAAGGTTGTTGCGGTAGGCACGCAGCCAGCGCTGCACACTATCTTCGCCATGGGTTTCCCGCAGGAATTCAATAAAGAACACACCATAGAGATAGGCCCGATCCGGTGGCCAGCGACGGTTCACCCCCGTTACTTCAGAGAGTGTCAGCGGTCCGGAACTCACTTCGGCTGCCATGCGGGTCGCCATTAAGGCACTCTGACCTCGGCCCACGCCTCTCGCCTCATCGGTTTCCTGATCCATGGCAATGCCTTCAATCATCCACAGCGGCTGGAATATGTGCGGGAAAAGCAGCGGCATGCGCCCGAAAAACCGCTGCAGAAGCGCAGGACCTCCATCGCGCTGATCAAGGTGCAGCACGTGGGTATACTCATGGCGAATCAGGACACGCAACCAGTCATCATAGGCTTCGAGGGAGCTGAAACGATCCGGCGGCGAGAGAAACAATCGCGACTGGTTATAAGGAAAAACACTGGCCCAGCCGTTGGACTGGTCGTGGTCGTCGGTGAGCACCAGTTCCGTACGGGTCGAGGGAGACCAGTCCAGTTCCTCATGCAGTTGGGCATGTACGGCTTCCGCTTCACGGGCCACATGGTGGACCCAGTGCTCGTGCCGGCTGAGCGCGTGGATACGAAAATGCTCGGTTTCCCAACTGCGCCACTGTTCTCCGGACGGTGTCCAGCCCACGCTCATGGGAGCGATTATGGGGCCAGCCACCGCCGTATTAAATGGCAACAGAAGCAACAGCGAGAAAACAATACGGCGCCAGACAGCACACTCGAGGTCAGGTGGAGGATACATCGTCCGGATATCGGCATACCCGGTTGCGTCCGCCTTCCTTGGCGGCGTAGAGCGCATCGTCTGCATTTTGGATCAATTGCTCCGCATGAATCAGATTGTGAGGGACCTCGGAGGCCGCGCCAACGCTGATGGTAACCGGTACCACTTCACCTTCAAACTGTATCACCAATTCAGACACGGCCTGGCGCAGACGTTCACCCACTACCTCGGCGCCTTCTATCCCCGTATTACTGAGCAGAACGATGAACTCTTCACCCCCGAAACGAGCCACCAGGTCCCCCGCACGGGAGATGACGCGTGACAAGGCACCCGAGACCGCCTTGAGGCATTCATCCCCGGCGATATGGCCATGGGTGTCGTTGAAGGACTTGAAGTGGTCAATATCCATGAGGATGATGCTGATCGGGTACTGATGCCGTTGCGCCCGCTTGTATTCCTCATGATAGCGACGGACGAAGCAGTGGCGATTGCTGAGCCCCGTCAGTTGATCGGTATTGGAGACCTCCTCCAGGAACTGATTGACCGTTTCCAGTTTCTCCAATGCACGCTCCAGCTCCCGCGTGCGCTCTTTCACCCGGGATTCCAGCTCCTGGTTGGCGGTTTCCTTGGCCTCCAGAAGCTCTTCCTGGGCCGACTTGGCCTGCTCCGCCGCTGCCAGCGCTTCTTTCTGGGCCTGAAAACGGGCAGTGCGCTCCTGATTGATACGATCGCCCAGGGCAAAGGACAGAAGCACCACCTCCAGAACCGCTCCAATCTGGGCACCGTTAGCGGTCACCACATTCCACGGCAACCATCCGAACTTGGCCAAAGCCAGAGCAGACGTGCCCACCAGCACCGCAACCCAGGCCAACACGAAGTAGCGGGCGTGGCGGTAGCCCCGAAACCACATGATGGTACCAATCGTCAGCACAGTAGCCATTATGAGCAGACCGTGCAGCGCATTCAGTTGAATGCTGACTTCATAGGCCAACACCAGGCTGAGTACGACCAGAAGAATGGAAACCAGCCACATGGCATTGAGTATCTGGTACGCCAATACCCAGTTGCGCTTG
>SLIH01000390.1 GCA_007135745.1 Halomonas sp.
GCCACGCTTTCCTCGTTACCCAGCAGACGGTTTGCCAGTCGGAAACTCAGGCTGTCCATCGGCCCCGAGGGTGGAATGCCGACAGGCCAGTAGCCGATACGGCCGGGATAATCCTGCACCGTGGTCATGGTACCGCTGGCCAGCACATCGATGGTGGCGGGCTGGTAACTGAAGCCGTTGAGGTAACGGGTGGTCATGCGGCCATCGGCAAACACCGAATCGGCCATGATAGTCAGTACATACTCACGGTTGGTCTCAATGCCCTCAATAATGGTCTCGTTCAGGGTCTTGTCCAGCGCCCTGAGAGCACTGTCGCGGTCCGCTTCGTGGACGATGACCTTGGCCAGCATGGGATCGAACAGCGGCGAGATCTCCAGCCCGGGCTCAATCCAGTGGTCGATACGCCGTTTCGCGCCATCAGCCTCGGGAAATTCCACATGGGTGAGCAAGCCGGCACAGGGCTGGAAGTCCTTGTTCGGGTCTTCGGCGTAGAGGCGCGCCTGTATGGCGTGCCCCCGGGGTCTGAGATCGGCAACCATGGCCTGGATGTCGCCCAGCTCCCCGGCGGCCAGCTTCACCATCCATTCCACCAGGTCCACCCCGTAGACCTGTTCAGTCACCCCGTGCTCCACCTGCAGGCGGGTATTCATCTCCAGGAAGTAAAAACGGTTGGTGTCCTGATCAAGAATGAATTCCACGGTGCCGGCGTTACGGTAGTTTACCGCCGAGACCAGACGCGGCGCTGTTTCGTGCAGCGTCTGGCGAACCTCGTCCGGCAGGTTGGGGGCGGGGGCTTCCTCCAGCACCTTCTGATGGCGGCGCTGGGCCGAACAATCCCGCTCGCCCAGGGCCACTGCCTTGCCATTGCCGTCACCAAAAACCTGCACTTCGATATGGCGGGCGTTTTCGATGTATTTTTCGAGGAAAACGCTGTCGTTGGCGAAGTTGTTGGCGCTCAGGCGACGCACGCTGTCCCAGGCCTTGTCCAGGGTCTCGCGGTCGTGACAGATCTGCATGCCGATACCGCCACCCCCGGCGGAGCTCTTGAGCATCACCGGGTAGCCGATTTCATCTGCTGCTTTGAGGGCACTTTCCCGATCATCGAGCAGTCCGGTACCGGGTAGCAGGGGCACATCGGCCTTTTCGGCAATTTCCCGGGCGGTATGCTTGAGGCCGAATTCCGTCATCTGGTGCGGGCGTGGCCCGATGAAAACCACACCGGCGGCCTCGCAGCGCTCCACAAAGTCGGGGTTTTCGCTCAGGAAGCCGTAACCGGGATGGACGGCCTCAATGCCCGCCTGCTCGATGATCTCGAACAGCTTGTCCTGATTCAGATAGGTGTCGGTGGCGGTGCCGTCACCCAGAGGCCAGGCTTCATCGGCCTCCCGTACATGCAGCGAATCCAGATCCGCTTCAGCATAGACCGCGACACTGGTCACGCCGAGCCGGCGCAGCGTGCGGGTGATACGTGTGGCGATCGCGCCTCGGTTGGCTATGAGTACCTTGTTGAACATATCAGTCTCGCCTGGCGGGCCGTCCCGCAAAGTCATTCACCCCGGGGCCGTCCCCGGCGGGTTGTTTTCGGGTTTCAGGTCGCAGGTAGCAGGTCGCAGGTAACAGGTCGCAGGTTGATAATTGCCGATGAGTCGGGCTGCTTCGCCTGCAACCTGAGACTTGTAACCTGTAACCACCTCATCACCCCTCCCAGACCGCAACCTCAAGCGGTGTTGGATTAAACCCACTGCAGGGGTTGTTGAGCTGGGGGCAGTTGGAAATCAGCACAATCACATCCATGCGCGCCGTCATCTCGACATACTTGCCCGGCCCTGAGATGCCGTCGGCAAAACTCAGTCCCCCTTCCGGTGTGATGGGCACGTTCATGAAGAAGTTGATGTTATGGGCAATGTCGCGTTTGGTAACGCCGAAGTGCTCGTTCTCGGCAATGGCGTTCATCCAATTGTCGCGGCAGGAGTGCATGCAACGGCGGTCGTGGGCGTAGCGCACGGTGTTGCTCTCCGAAGCGCAGGCGCCGCCCAGGGTGTCGTGCCGGCCGACCGTGTCGGCCACGATGTCGAGCATCGGGTTGTTGAGGTTGGAGCGCAGGGTGCTGCCTGCCTCCAGATAGACATTGCCCTGTTCGCGCACCGTGTCGTTGGCACTGTAGCGTTCGGCCGGATTGTGGGCGTTGTAGAAGAGGGTGTCAGCGGCTTCGTTGCCTTCCACATCAATGATGCGCAGGGTCTCGCCGGTACGCACCACCTGCATGAAGTAGTCGCCAGCATCAATGATTTGACGGTAGCGCGCGTCTTCCACGCGACGGAAACTTTCTTTCAGCATCACTGGCCTCCTGCTTGTTCAAAGAGTACGGGTTCGTCCAGGTAGTACAGACGCGTGTTTTCGAGCGCGCGCTGGTTTTCCGGGCGATGGTTCAGGCACTCATCGTCGGCGGTGACCGGATCGGATTTAAGGAACTCCACATGCACCGGTTTGCGCGGGTAGTCCTTTGCCGGATCCAGTGGGTGGGGGCAGGTGTGCAGGATTACCAGTGAGTCCATGTCGAAACGCAGGGTGACCTGGTTGCCCGGCTTGCCGTTGCTGTCATAGTGAATGTCGCCGGCTTCGTTGGTCACAACCCGACTGAACAGATTGAGGTTGGCGTGCAGATCCCGCTCGGTGAGACCGTATTTGGCCATCTCCGTCAGAAAGCTTTCCTCGCCACTCAGGGTCCAGTCATTGAGGTGATCCTGGAACGATTGTTTCCCATATTTCTCGTACAGCGCCGCTTTGGTGAGATAACCCGATACGGTGTCATGCCCACCGAAGTCATCCTGCACAATCGAAGCCATGCACCGGCCCATATCCGAGTACAGGCAGTTGCCCCGGCCCAGCCGAAAAGTGTGCTGAGC
>SLIH01000043.1 GCA_007135745.1 Halomonas sp.
AGACAATGTGCCACGAAGGCGTTTCCCACTAACGCTCTGGAACACCAGCGCCAGCGGTGGCCCGCCGATAGCCGTCATACTCCCCATAAAGCCGGACAGCCCACCGGCAAGCATGATATTGCGTGGGTTAAGCGCCGGAACCACGCCGATGACACTGAGCAGCACCGCGAACAGCACCAGAGAGCCGAAAAGCAGGGAGACCCCGTCACCGGAAACGATACCGAGCAGACTGACACCCAGGGCGGTTCCCACCACGGAGCCAGGCAGCGCCCAGGCCACGTCCGAGCGATGCACACCACGCCAGTCGCGGATCAGGATCATCAGCGGCAGCAGCATCCCGACGATGATCACCGGAGCGGGCACAAACTGGGGATTGATCAGAAACAGCAGTGGTGCGCCCAGCATTCCCAGACCAAAGCCAATGCCCCCCTGAATGACGGCACATATAAGCATGATGACCGTCGCAAGCAGCCATTGCGAAAAACTCAGGGGAAAGTCCATGACAGCCGCCTCCGGGCGTCAATCGCCGATGATTTCCTCAAGAAAGCCCGGTGTCGCCATGGCCCCCTGATGGATGGCGCTGTTGTAATACCGGGTGTAGAAGGGACGCTCATCCACATCGGCCTCGCGAAAATAGGCCAACGGCATGCCTTTCCCCGCCATAGTGCAACTCCACCAACCGGTGGGATAGACCGGTTGCGGAAAGAGCAGCGTCCGGGTGTGATCGAATCCTGCTTTCTCCATTTCATTGTGGGCATCGGCAATGATGGATTTCGGGCGATTCATCAATGGCGATTCCGTCTGTTGAACGATGATGCCGTGCTCCGCCAGCGCCATGAGACAGTCCCGATAAAAATCCCGCTTAAACAGCCCTTCCGCCGGCCCCACCGGATCCGTACTGTCGATGATGATCACATCAAAACTGCCCGGGTCCGCATCACGCATCCACTGAATACCGTCACCAAAGAAAAAATTGGCACGTGGATCGGCGTTGGATTCGCAGAGTTCGGGAAAATACATCTCTGAGACACGAACGACACGCTCATCGATCTCGGCCTGCCAGACTTCCTCGATATCCGGATGCTTAAGCACCTCACGCAGGGTGCCACAGTCGCCACCGCCCACGATCGCCACGCGGCGGGGTTTTTTGTGGGTGAACAGGGCCGGGTGCGACATCATTTCATGGTAGAGAAAATTGTCCCGCCCCGAGAGCATGACGCAACCATCGATGGCCATGAGATTGCCAAATGTTTCCGTTTCATACACGCTGATCGTCTGGTAAGGCGTTTTCTCCTCGTGCAGCTTACGCGTAACCTTCAGAGAGAACGCCGTGGATTCCTCCGCGTAGATCTCGGTAAACCACTTGTCATCCAATGTGCTCATCTCCAGTACTCCGTCGAGGTGATAATGGCGGAAAACCGCTATTGTATGGCTGGACCCTTTGATAGAGAACCCATGGAGCCGTCCGATGAAGGAAGACCCTCGCCAGCGCGCACTCCAGACCTGGAATATTCCCCACTGGAGTGATGGCTACGTCGACATTGACACCAACGGGGAACTGCTGGTGCGCCCCGATCGCGAGCGCCCGCTGGCGATGCCCGAGCTGGTACGCCAACTCAGCCGCGAGGGTCTGCGCCTGCCCATGCTCATCCGGTTTAACGACATTCTTCATGACCGGGTCAACAGCCTCTGCTCGGCGTTCAATCAGCAGATGGCCGAACAGGGGTACGACGGCCACTACACGGCGGTCTACCCCATTAAGGTCAACCAACAGCGCCGGGTGGTGGAAGAGATTATGGCCAGCCAACCGGCTGCCGATAAAGGGCAGGTTGGCCTGGAGGCGGGCAGCAAGCCGGAGCTTCTGGCGGTGCTGGCACTCGCCCGCACCAGCGGTTCCGTGATCGTCTGCAACGGGTACAAGGATGCCGACTATATCCGCCTGGCGCTTCTTGGCCAGCAGCTCGGCCACCGGGTGTTCATCGTGGTGGAAAAACAGTCGGAACTTCCATTGATTCTCACCGAAGCCCAGCGGCTCAACATCAAACCCAGGATCGGCGTGCGTGCACGGCTGGCAACCATAGGCCGCGGCAACTGGCAGAACACGGGCGGCGAGAAATCCAAGTTCGGACTCTCCGCTGGCCAGACTCTGCAGGTGGTCGAGCAGCTCAGAACAGCCAACGCCCTGGATTGCCTGGAAATGCTGCATTTTCATCTGGGATCCCAGATCGCCAACATCCGTGATATTCAGACCGGCCTGCGCGAGGCCGCGCGCTTTTATCAGGAATTACGGGCAGCGGATGCCCCCATCCGCACCATTGATGTGGGCGGTGGCCTGGGCGTGGACTACGAGGGAACACGCTCGCGCAGTGCCTGCTCCATGAATTACAGCATGAATGAATATGCCCGCCATGTGGTTCAGGCCTTCGCCGAAATCTGCCAGGCTCACAACCTGCCCAACCCTGATCTGATCAGTGAGTCGGGACGAGCGCTGACCGCCCACCATGCGGTACTGGTTACAGACATCATTGACCGCGAATTGCCCCAGGGGCCAGCGTCGGGTGCGACAGATACGGTGACGGACGACTCACCGACCTCATTACGCAGTCTGCGTGATGACTTTGAGCGACTCAGTAATGGCACCGAAGCGCGGGCACTTGTGGAGATATACCATGATGCGGTGCACGCGGTGAGCGAGATCCATACCCAATTCGCCCATGGCCTGGTCACCCTGCCGCAAAGGGCACTGGGCGAACAGCTCTATACCGGGATCGGCCGCCAACTCCAGAAACGACTCAATCCGGCCAATCGGGCTCACCGGGCGGTGCTGGACGAACTCAACGAGAAACTGGCCGAAAAGCTCTTTCTTAATCTATCCGTTTTCCAATCCCTGCCGGACGTCTG
>SLIH01000308.1 GCA_007135745.1 Halomonas sp.
CGACGCTCGGCTTGAGACACTGGAAGATGCGCTTGAGTCCGAGCAGCGGCGCCTCAAGATTCTGGAAGGCCTGAGCGTTAATACCACCGCACAGCAGCAAGAGGATGGTGAGCGGGCACGGGCCCAGTCTCAGGCCGGCGATGACGTGCAGGCCACGGTGACCAGCACGGATGTGGCTTTGACCATGTTGCTGAGTCAGCTTCAGCTCAATGAACGGATTGCCGAGCGGGAAAAGCGCATCAATGAGCTCAAGGGCAAGCTGCGTGAAGAGCAGAGCCGCCGTTCCTGGATCAAACCAACCCGTGCTGAAAACCTTGCCATCGCTTCACTGGGTCCGGTCGGTACCGGTCGCTCCCTGATTGTGGTGCTGGGTGCGCTCCTTGGCGGCATGTTGGGCATCTTTGTGGCCTTCTTCGCCGAGTTCGCTGCCCGGGTGCGGGAGCAGGAATAGCCAGGGATTTCCCCACTGCTCCTTGCGTATCTGACGAAAGCTCCAAGCCTCCCAAATGTCGATTGAGATTATTCACCACGGTGCCCACGAAGGCGTAACCGGTTCCTGCCATGAGCTGCGGGTCGGTGAGGCCGGTCTGCTGGTCGATTGTGGGCTGTTTCAGGGCGAGGATGCCTTTGAAGGCGGCGGTGAACGGGATCCGGAGATTGAATTTCCGGTCTCGCACGTGCGGGCGCTGGTGGTGACCCATGTGCATATCGATCACGTGGGGCGTATTCCCTATCTTCTGGCGGCGGGTTTCCGTGGCCCCATTCTTTGTTCCCAGCCTTCGGCACGCATGCTCCCGGTGATGCTGGAAGATGCCTTGCGGATCGGTTTCACGCGGGATCGGGAGATGATCGAGCGTTTTCTGGATCTGTTGTGCGAACGCATCGTGGCTGTGCCTTATGGCGAGTGGCACGCGGTTTTTGAGGACTGTGACAGCAGTCTGGGTCTCCGTCTGCAACCGGCGGGTCATATTCTCGGTTCGGCCTATGTGGAGTGCGATGCTGTGTGTGGCGAAGAGCGAGAGCGGATCGTTTTCAGTGGTGATCTGGGCGCGCCGGATACCCCCTTGCTGCCCGCACCGACATCCCCCGAATACTGCGACCGTCTGGTGCTGGAAAGCACCTATGGGGATCGCCTGCACGAGGGGCGGGCTGAGCGCCATACGCGGTTGCGCGAGGTGATTGAGCACGCGTTGCGCGATGGCGGTACGGTTGTGGTCCCCGCTTTCAGCCTGGGGCGCACCCAGGAGTTGCTCTATGAGCTGGAAGAACTGATCCATGACCACGGCGACGAAGCTGTGGCCGATGGCCTGCGTTGGCGGGATCTGGAGATTGTGGTGGATTCACCGCTGGCGCAGGAGTTGACTGAGCTCTACCGTGAGCTCAAGCCCTTCTGGGACGAGGAGGCCCATGAGCGACTTTCCTCCGGGCGCCGTCCGCTGGCGTTTCCGCAGCGCACCCTGATTGAAAGGCACGAGGATCACCAGCAGGCGGTGAAGTATCTGGCGCGCACTGGTCGCCCTTGTGTGGTGCTGGCCGGTGCCGGAATGTGCACCGGCGGCCGGGTGGTCAATTACCTGAAAGCGATGCTGGGGCAGGCCCATAACGCGGTGCTTTTTGTGGGCTATCAGGCGGCGGGGACGCCGGGGCGGGCAATTCTGGAGGCCGGACTTGAGCGTGAAACCAGGGGTTCGAGTGATCAAGCCGAGGTAGAGCTGGATGGGGAGGCGTATGCCGTAAGGGCCCGTGTGTTCAGAATCAGCGGCTATTCCGCCCACGCCGACCAGGCCGATCTGGTGCGGTTTGTGGCAGAGATTCCGCAGCGACCGCGTGAGGTTCGCCTGGTGCATGGTGATCCGGAGGTGAAGCAGGTGCTGCAGGCTGTGTTGGAAAAGCAGTTGGGGGTTATGGTCTGTGGCCCCCGAGCGAAAACACCAACGCCCTGAGACCCGGTTCACTTCCACCGCGATGACGATTCCATTACCATTGTGCCACCTTGAGTAGCAGCACGGATGAGCTGCGGTTGTATATCGCGACAGGGAGTTGTCAGCCATGGCCGAGTCGAACCGGCTTCATTTCACCGCGCATTTCCCCGATCTACCTGATGGCCTGCTGGGCGTTGTCTCCTTCACCCTTGAGGACCGTCTTTGCGAGCCCTTTCGGCTGAAGCTGGAACTGGCCAGTCAGGATGGCGCCATTGGCCCCGCCGACCTGCTCGATGGCCCGGCCATGCTGGTGATCTGGCAGGGTGGCGAGGTGGTTCGTGAGATCCGCGGCGTGGTCACACGCTTCCAGCGCAGCGATCCCGGCCGCCACCGCCGTCGTTATACCGTGGAAGTGCGTCCGGCGCTGGCTCGCCTTGAGCATCTGCACAACAGCCGCATTTTCCAGGACGAGACGTCCGAAGGTATTATCCGCACCCTGCTGGAAGAGCGGGGCATTCATGAGAGCCGCTTTGAGCTCAATGGCGAACTGCCCCAGCGTCCCTACTGCGTGCAGCACCGCGAGACCGACCTGGGCTTTGTGCAACGCCTGGCCGCCGAATCGGGCCTGACCTGCCGCTTCGATCACCAGGAAAGCGCCTCGGCCGCCGTATTCGAATCCGCCTTCCAGAGCGCGCCCCAGGGTAGGGCCGTCCGCATATTCCAGATTCCCTCCGATTGGTATGCCGTAAGCCAGCCGTGTTATTTTAACATTATAGTCTTGGAGTATTTCTTTTATGTACTCGGCGGTTGCCTCTCCCTCTACGTTAGGATCGGTAGCAATTATTACTTCCTTGATGCCGCCTTTTTGCACACGCTCCGCAAGTTCATTGATCTTCAGGTCCCCGGGACCTATGCCGTCCAGGGGAGAAAGGGCTCCCATAAGAACATGGTAAAGGCCGCTGTACCG
>SLIH01000010.1 GCA_007135745.1 Halomonas sp.
CTTAATCGCAAACAACGCGATAATTCGGCGGGAGAGGACCGATGGCGAAAACACCAACCAAAGCCAGAACTGTTGATCTCAAGAACAAACGGCTGGTCGCGGAGCACCTCCGCATGATCGAGGCATGGCAGGATCAGGAAAATGTCTATACCACGCTGTGCCACCGCCTGCACCAGACACTGGACATTACCAGCCTGCTGGACCTTTTTGCCGAGGAAGCCAATCGTCTGATCGCCTTCGATTCACTGGCCTACCGGCGCACCCGGCAAACCGGCGATTTCGGTTATCTGCGCGGTTCCGGAGGGCCGCACCACTGCATCTACAACCTCTCCCTCCAGCGCGAAGACCTCGGGACACTCCGTTTTGACCGTCGTCAACGCTTCAGTGAGGATGAGCTGGCGATTCTGGAACAGTTCATCGGCATACTGGTCCAGCCGCTGCGCAATGCCTGGCGTTACCGGGAAGCTCTGGAAGCCGCCATGACCGATGGTTTGACGGGTCTTGGAAACCGGCGGGCACTGGATGATGCGTTGACCCGCAGTGCCGAACTGGCCCGGCGCCATGAGCAGCCCCTGTCATTGATCATGCTGGATCTGGACCACTTCAAGGACATCAATGACCGCCTGGGTCATATTGCCGGCGACGAAGTTCTGACCCAGATCGGCGACCTGCTGCCGGAAACCCTGCGCACCAGCGACCAAAGCTTCCGATACGGCGGTGAGGAATTTGCGATTATTCTTCCGCAGACAGACCATGAGGCAGCCTTTCAGGTCGCCGAGCGACTGCAGACGGCACTGCGTGAAACAGCCCTTGAATGCGACGCCGGAGAGATTAAGCTGACCGGCAGTTTCGGCGTAGCCTCCCTGGAATCCGATGATACGCCGCAGGATCTGATCGATCGGGCCGATCAGGCCCTGTACGGCGCCAAAAGAGAAGGACGGGACCGGATTACAACCGAAGACGCCTCAACGGCGTGAACGACGCGCCCCCTTACCGCCCGAAGGACGGCTGCGCCCTTTCTCCGCCGGTTTGAGCGCCGGTCGCTTGCGCTGCGCGCGCTGGAAGCGATGTTTCTCGGTGGGGGTTTTCGCCGCCACGGGCACTGGATCAAGACCAACCGTCTCACTGAGAACATCCACATCCGCCTGCTTCAGCTCCTCCCAGCGACCGGCACTGAGACGATTGGGCAGAAAGACCGGACCGTAGCGCACGCGCTTGAGGCGTGACACCTTCACACCCTGGGATTCCCAGAGTCGGCGCACCTCGCGATTACGCCCTTCCATCAGCGCGACATGAAACCATTGGTTCTGCCCACTTCCTCCGGAATAGACCACATCGGTAAAACAGGCTCTGCCATCCTCAAGCTCAACCCCATCAAGCAGGCGCTGAACCATTTCCTCGGTAACTTCACCAAAAACCCGTACGGCATACTCCCTGTCCACGCCCCAGGAGGGGTGCATCAAACGATTAGCCAGTTCGCCGTCGGTAGTGAACAGCAGCAGTCCGGTGGTCGTGACATCCAATCTGCCAACGGCAATCCAGCGCTGACCCTGAAGCTTTGGCAGCCGGTCAAAAACCGTGGGTCGCCCTTCCGGATCCTTGCGGGTTGTGACCTCACCCTCGGGCTTGTTATAGGCAATAACCCGGCGCGGCGGTGAAAGCGCTCTCTCCAGATTGACCGGGCGCCCATCAACGGCCACCCGGTCACTGGGCCCCACGCGCACGCCCAGCTCGGCTTTCTGGTCATTAACTTCGACTCGACCGTCGGAAATCATGCCTTCGATGGCACGACGTGACCCCAACCCGGCCCGGGCAAGTACCTTCTGCAGTCGTTCGGGCTGAGCGCCTTTCTGCTCTGCCTTTTCATTTGTCATCGCCGGCCTCCGCTGGCTCGGTGTCTGTATCATCAGCCTCGGCGCTATCCAGCGCCAGCTCTTCCTGCAGCCGATCCTCCACTTCCTGGCTGATACTCTCCAGGTCACGCACTTCCGACAGAGGCGGCAACTCTTCCAGTGACTGCAGATTGAAGTAATCCAGGAACGTCCTGGTTGTGGCATACATGGCCGGTCGTCCGGGAACGTCCCGGTGTCCCACGACACGCACCCATTCACGGTCGAGCAATGTCCGGATGATTCCGGAGCTCACCGACACACCACGAATTTCTTCGATGTCACCCCGGGTGATGGGCTGGCGATAGGCAATCAACGCCAGGGTCTCCAGCAGGGCCCGGGAATATTTCTGGGGCTTTTCCTCCCAGAGCCTGCCGACCCAGGGCGTCACCTGTTCCCGGACCTGAAAACGATAACCACTTGCGACCTTGCGCAACTCAAAACCCCGCCCCTCACAGGACAGCTCGATCTGAGAGATAACATGCTCCAGGACAGTCCTGGGAGGTTGCTCGTCCTCATGAAAGCAGGCACGCAACTGATCCACGCTGAGCGGGCGGTCGGAGGCAAGCAATGCACCCTCCACAACCTGTTGAACGAAATTCAGACTGTCATCACTCACAACCACTCACCTCCTGTTCAATGGCTGCTCCGGGCCCGAACATGCAGTGGCGCCAGGGGTTCGGTCTGAACCACTTCCACCAGCTGTTCGCGAATCAGCTCCAGCATGGCGATGAACGTCACAACCACCCCCAGGCGCCCCTCTTCCGCACTGAACAGGGACTCGAATGAAGTGAAATGCTCGGACGAGAGGCTACTGAGAATCTGCGACATACGCTCCCGGGTTGAGAGCTTTTCCCGTTCCACGTGATGGCTTTCAAACATGTCGGCCCGCAACAGCACTTCCCGCAGCGCCACCAGCATTTCGCGCAGATCCACATCCGGATGAACACGGGTTTCCGGTGTCGTGGGAAGCTCTGCCCCGGCCGTGAAGAAATCA
>SLIH01000291.1 GCA_007135745.1 Halomonas sp.
CAACTTGGCAGGGCTGGCCGTTTTTGTCGCACTGGTGATTGATTTCGGCCTGTGACGGGCGGTTTCACCCGAAAAAGACTGTGCTAGTCTCTCCAGATCAGTGTTCCGATCAACATTAGGCGACGGGAAATCATCATGAAGGCGTTTTTTCACCCCGACCAGAACCTGCACCACCCCAAGAGCTATTTTACCCGGGGGCAGATGCGTGAACCCCAGGAAATCCCTGAGCGCACAACCAGAATCATCCAGGGGCTCAAGAATCTGGATATCCCGGTGGAAAAACCCGCGGACCATGGCATGCGACCCATCGCGAACACCCACAACCTGGGTTATCTGAGGTTTCTTGAATCGGCGCACCGACGCTGGCCGGCAGACTGGGGTGAGGAGGTGCTGTCCAATATTTTCGTACAGCACCCGAACGCCCAGAAGGGAATTCTTGCCGAAGCAGGCCGGTATCTGGCCGACGGCAGCAGCCCCATAGGCGAGCACACCTGGAAGGCCGCCTACGCCTCAGCCCAGAGCGCCATCGCCGCGGCTCAGGCACTGATTGACGGGGAGCGGTACGCTTACGGCCTGTCCCGACCACCCGGCCACCACGCAACCACCTCCTCGGCCGGCGGATTCTGTTTTCTGAACAACGCGGCCATCGCCGCCAATGTCCTGAAGCCACATTTCCCCCGTGTGGCCGTGCTCGACCCGGATGTGCACCACGGCCAGGGTGTTCAGCAGGTTTTCTATGACCGGGACGATGTTCTTTATATATCGATCCACGGCGACCCGACCAATTTCTACCCGGTAGCCAGCGGTTATGAAGAAGAGCGTGGCGAGGGCATGGGTCTTGGCTACAACATCAACCTGCCCATGCCACAGGGCTCCCCCGAGGAGACCTTCTTCGAGAAACTTGACGAGGCCATGCGCGCCATTCACCTGTTCAGTGCCGATGTTCTGGTAATCGCACTGGGCTTCGATCTCTACAAAGACGATCCACAGGCCCAGGTCGCGGTGACCACCGAGGGATTCAGACGCCTGGGCAGCCTATTGCGCGGGAGCAACCTGCCCATTGCCGTTATTCAGGAAGGCGGCTATCACCTTGAGAGCCTGACCCAGAACACGGAAGCCTTCTTTTCAGGCCTGCTCGAATAGCATCCATACCCCTCGGCAGCAACATTGATTGACGCCGGGGGAATTCAACGGAACGTGGCGATAAAGTGGCTGAGATCTTCCAGCTTCTGCGGGTCGTCATCGACGAAGCGGATCACCAGATTGATGAAATCCGTGTCCTGGCGGTATTCCGAAGCCTGCATCTGATGGACATAACCGTTCAGCCGGGCAACCTTTTCCCCGCCCAGATCAATATCCACCACCGCCTGCTCCAGTATGGCGGGAAATTGCTCCGACCGGGCGGCAGTCACCCGTATCTCCTGCAGGGTGACCCCTTTAACCACGCAGGCCAGCGTGGAACTGGCAAACCGAATTTCCGCCTTCTGGGCCGATTTGCCAGGACGCTTTGGCGGTGACGCCGCTCCGCCTTTCCCTGAGCTGTCCGCACTCTCAGCCGGTTTTTCCTGCTCTGCCTTACGCCCGCCACTCAACAGATCCGCGGACTGACGGAAAGCATCCGGGCTGGCTGAGCGGCCTTCTTTTTCGACACCATCAAGCTTATTGCCCATTACCTTTCGAATCTTCCTGGCCAGCGACTCCGGACTGAAGGGCTTGCCAAGGTATTCCGTTACGCCCTCGCGAATGGCCTCGACCACATGCTCCTTATCACCCCGGCTTGTGACCATAATGAAGGGCTTGTCTCGGTAGACGTCATGACGTCGCATCCAACGCAGGACTTCAAGGCCTGAGACTTCCGGCATTTCCCAGTCACAGAGAACCAGGTCGTAATAATTACGCGACATCAGAGACTGCGCCTTACGGCCGTCTGCCGCCTCATCCAGTTCCATACCGGGAAACTGGGAGCGCACTGCCCGCTTTACGAGATCCCGGACAAAACTCGCATCGTCCACTATCAGGGCCCTGATTTTTGCCATTCTTCAATTCCAGCCAGCAACAACAACGTAAGCGGACAGATCTTTCCAGAACTGCCCGGAGCCATCCCTCTTCACTATAGCTTCTGTTGGTGCGGTTTGCGCTCCGGAGACTCTTTGTAGGAGATCGCCTCATATGCTTGTAAGCAATCTCTTACAAGCGTGTAGGAGAATGCAGAAGAAATGGCGTCGAAAACATCCTACAGCCAGCCAGATAAACCAATAAATCATTTTTATTCAATCAACTAAGAAGCCTGATCAAAAAACACCCCGTTCGGGACAACCGAATAACAGCCGGACAGACACTCTTTCGTTGATATGATGACTGGGTCAGCGGATGACAGGGCAAGGACGCTACAGGGACGGTATCCTCAAAGGATATTGAGGGGAAGCAGGGAATAAAAGGAAGTAACGCTTAAGGGAAACCCAATGCGAATACCGGCTCGGATGCCGGTTACCAGGGACTGGTAAAAGGGAAACTACGTAAGGGATTACGTGAAGGCGGGCAGGGAACGCCCCACCTTTCCGGGTGAAACAGTGTGTTTGCCAGTAGCTGGGGAATGACGCATGTCATTCCCTTTTTTATTGCGCTGCATAAATGCGCACTCTGTTGAATTCCTCGAACTCATGCAGATCCGGCCAGGTGCGCGCCTCTCGCGCCTCAAGTCGCCGATAATGCTCATTTCCAAGTGTCTTCAGGCGCGAATCCGCCATCAGGACTCTGTCGGCCATGCCGCGAAAGCGTTCCAGCATCGGAAGGTTTTCCGGATCATAGAGAACATCGGCAGCCAGAAGCAGATCAATACCAGAGCAAGCCGCCGCATCCAGGGCGGTCGCCAGGCGCACGCCATTCTCACTGGCGTTGACGCGCGCGGCGATCAGCGCATCCGGATCCAGATCCGCGGCAATCACCTCCTTCGCCCCCGCCATGGCGGCAGCAATCGCCACGACACCGGAGCCCGCTCCGAAATCAAGCACCCGCCGCCCCTCAACCACTTCCGGATGATCCAGAATCCACTGCGCCAGGACCTGGCCGCTCGCCCAGCAGAAGGACCAGTAGGCGGGCTCACCCACAACCGCCTGGGCCTCATGGTGCGACAGTGGGCCATTGAGACATTGCGGATCAAACAACCACAGGGCAATTTCGGGACACCCCCGTGGCCGGGTCAGCGCCACTCGAGCTCTCGGAAGGGTCCGCTGCAATGCCTGATTGAGTTCGTATTCCTGCATTCGTCAGTCAGTCCAACTTAATGGTAATGGGCGCGCATTATACCCTGAAGTCAATTCCGCATCCTCATTCCCATATCAGGCCCCGCAGCTGGCGTAATACCGCCCGGATTCCGTTACACTGAGCCGCAATAACCCGAGTCGGACAACGTGACACGGAGGCACTCTTGAGCCCTTCTTTTCCGGAAACGGACCGTTATCGCGAACTTTTTCTTGCCGATACCCCCATGCTGGACGTGCGGGCCCCTGTTGAATTTGAACAGGGCGCCTTTCCCCGGGCCCGCAATGTTCCCCTGATGAATGATATAGAACGTCATAAGACGGGAATCTGCTATCAGCAGCTGGGGCAGGAGGCCGCCATTGCGCTGGGACATCAACTGGTCAATGGCGACATCAAGGCTGCGAGAGTCGAGCGCTGGGTCGCCTTCGCCAAAGCCCACCCCGAAGGCTGCCTGTACTGTTTCCGAGGCGGGCTACGCTCGCGCATTGCACAGCAGTGGCTGCAAGAAGCCGGCATCACCTACCCCCGAGTGACCGGGGGATACAAAAGCATGCGCCGGTTTTTGCTGGAACAGCTGGAAGAAGGCGCCGAATCTCTTGCACTGATCGTGCTCAGCGGGCGCACCGGCACCGGAAAAACGCGTCTGCTCGAGCAATTACCCAATCCAATCGATCTGGAGGGGCTGGCGCGCCACCGCGGTTCCAGCTTCGGACGGCTGTTGACGGAACAGCCCAGCCAGATTGACTTCGAGAACGCTCTCGCAGTGCACATGATGAAAGCGAACCAGACGCCAGAAAGATCCGTTTTCGTAGAAGATGAAGGTCGACTGATCGGACGTTGCGCCCTCCCCGTATGTCTCCGGGATCGTATGCAAAAGGCACCCCTTATGGTGCTTGAGCAGCCACTGGAAACGAGGGTGGAGATTATTCTGGAAGACTATGTCACCGGGATGACCGCTGCCTTTCAGGCTCGCGACGGAGATGAACCCGGCTTCGCTGCCTTTCGGGAATACCTGCTGGGCGCACTGAGGCGCATCCGCAAACGCCTGGGCGGGTTGCGTCATCAACAGCTGGAGGCGCTCATGAACGCGGCACTGGATGCACAACATCATGACGGGGATCTCGACGGACATCGGGAATGGATTCGAACCCTGCTGAGAGACTATTACGACCCGATGTATGACTATCAGTTGCAGCAGAAGGAGGGTCGCGTCATTCACCGGGGCAGCTTCGAGGAACTGCTGGATTGGTCCCACCGAAGTGAAAAACTGAATATTGCGTAAAACAAACCGGACAAAGGAGCATCCTCCGTGAACGATTCAACCATCAGCACCGAGCAGGTGACCGAACTCGCCGGCATGGCCATGGAGATGGGTATCAGTTATGTCCCTCAGCTGGCGCTGGCAATCATCACCCTGATAGCAGGTCTCTGGCTGATCAATCGCTTTGTCAGCGCTCTGGACACCAAGCTCACGGCCAAGGATCCCACGCTCGGGCGCTTTGTAACCGGGCTGGCCTCCATTCTCCTGAAGGTGGTGTTGTTAATTTCGGTCGCATCCATGGTCGGCATTGCCACCACCTCCTTCATCGCTGTACTCGGTGCCGCCGGTCTTGCTGTGGGTCTCGCCCTGCAGGGCAGTCTTGCGAACTTTGCCGGTGGCGTACTTATCCTGGTTTTCAAACCGTTTCGGGTGGGGGACGTCATCGAAGCCCAGGGTTTTCTGGGAAGCGTTAATGAGATCCAGATTCTCTACACGGTGGTAAATACCTTCGATAACCGCCAGGTCGTGATTCCCAACGCCGCCCTCTCCAATTCCAGCCTTACAAACTACAGCGCCTACCCCAACCGTCGCGTGGACATGACAATCGGCATAAGTTACGGCGCCAATATCCAGCAGGCGCGGGAGGTGATTCAGAAAACACTGGCTGCGGATGAACGGGTGCTCCAGGATCCCGCGCCAATGATCGTGGTGGGTGACCTGAGTGACAGTTCGGTGGACCTGAAAGTCAGAATCTGGGCTCACGGCGACAATCTGTGGCCTGTCTACTGGGACATGCTGGAGAAGATCAAAGTCGCCTTTGACGAAAACAACATTACCATCCCATTCCCTCAACGGGACGTCCATTTGTTCCAGCAAAGCACCTGAATGAATGTAAAACACTGTTAAAGCCGCCTTTTTCAGGCGGCTTTTTTGTGCGCTGTCTCTCCGGAGGTGCGCGACGCTCACCACGAAACGTACAAATTTTAACCGTTGGCAGCTGCAGAGTCGGCGCAAACTGGTCTAGGCTGAAATCAGAGCGCATGCCGGGATCTGGTCCGCAGTCATGAGCTCAAAAACAGGTGTCGGCCAGTCCGGCGCGTTCCGAGAATCTGCGTGGAGGTGTATGCCATGCCAGTGCGGAAACTGAAAGAGTTCCTGGACAGTCACCAGGTTGCCTACCGATGTGTTACTCACCCACCTGGGTTCACGGCCCAGTCCCTGGCCCATCATTGCCAGGTCCCGGGAGATCAGGTCGCCAAAACCGTCATCATTGAGCTCGACGGTACCATGGCCATGCTGGTGCTCCCGGCCAGTTTCAGGATCCGCTGGGATCGGCTGATGGATGTTCTCGACACGGATTTTGTGGAGCTGGCGGACGAAGAAGACTTCAAGGACCGGTTCCCGGACTGTGAAGTGGGCGCCATGCCACCTTTCGGCAACCTGTTCGACATGCAGGTGTTCTGCAGCGAGACCCTGACGCAGCAGCCGGAAATCACCTTTGCCGCGGGCAGCCACACCGAGGCAATGCAGCTTGCGGTAAAGGACTACCTGCGTCTGGTGAATCCCATAGAGATCAGCCAGGGATTCATACGACCAGGCACCAAAAAGCCCGCCTGGCTGACCGGCAAGGCGGCTCGTTCTCGCAAGGCCGGTTAAGGAACCTCTGGACAACTCCGGAGCGCGCAGGGCAATCCTGAGTTGTTCAGAGGTTCCTTCAGGGGCTGTCCTGTCCGAACTCCGTCCATTAGACTTGGGCCTTGAATCCAGGTCAGGCGGAGACGGATGGGTAGCAGGAATTTTGACATCGCAGTGATTGGCGCCGGCATGGTTGGCGCCTCCCTCGCCTTGGCGGCAGCTCGGGCGGGCTGGTCTGTTGCCGTGGTCGAACCGGCACCGCCCGAGGCACCGGTTCCCGAAGGCGAACCGGATCTGCGGGTTTCAGCCCTCAGCTACGGCAGCGAACGCTGGCTACGGAGGCTCGGTGTATGGAGCCGAATGGCGGAACAGAGGTGGGCACCCTTTCGCGAACTGGCTGTCTGGGAAGCACCTTCCGGCCCGCTGCGCACTTTTGATGCGCTACGCCCGCTCGCTGACGTCGCACGCACCCATTTCACAGCCGCAAGCATCAACCGCCCGCACCTGGGTCATATCGTCGAGAACCAGGTTACCCAGCACGCTCTCTGGCAGTCGCTGCAGGAGGAACCGAATCTGAGCTGTTTCAGTCCGGGGCGAGTGCGGACACTCAAACAACAGAACGACCGGGTTGAATTGACACTGGACGATGACACCGCCATGACCAGCCGTCTTGTCGTTGGTGCCGACGGCGCGAATTCACCCACCAGAGCACTCGCCGGAATAGGCACCAGCCGACAGCAGTACCGCCAGCAGGCCATGGTGGTCAGCGTAATCCATGATCCGCCCGAACAGTCGATTACCTGGCAGATGTTCACACCAAAAGGGCCCCGTGCCTACCTGCCAATGCCCAGCATCAGGGGCCAATGCCGTGCCTCCCTGGTCTGGTATGACCAACCGGAACGTCTCGACCAACTCATGAGCCTGAACGAATCGGAACTCATTGAGGCAATCACCGATGCATTCCCGGATGAACTTCCAACACTCATCGCCGCGCCGGATCGTGGACGCTTCCCGATCGCCCGCCAGCATGCTCATGAATACAGCCAGGGCCGAGTGACGCTCATCGGCGACGCCGCGCACACCATCAACCCACTTGCCGGGCAGGGAGTCAACCTGGGGTTTCAGGATGCGGCCTGCCTGGCAAGACTGCTGCTTGAGGAACGACGGCTCGAGGGAGACCCGGGTTCCCGGGGGCTGCTTCAGGCTTATGAAGAGGAACGCCGTCCCCGTAACCGTCTGATGATGGATACCATGGATCTGTTCTACACTGCCTTCAGCAACCGGCAGCCACCGGCCCACCTGATTCGCAACCTGGGTCTGGGGCTTGCCGGTCGGTTGCCCATGGCACGGGAACGGGTGGCGCGTTATGCCATGGGCATTGACGACACCCTGCCCCGCCCATTGGAGTCATTACTGAAACGTCTGGCCTGAATGAAAGGGAAACATCATGTCCGAGACCATTTTCGATAAGATCATCAAGCGCGAGATCCCTGCCGACATCGTCTACGAGGATGAGCAAAGCCTGGCGTTCCGGGACATTAATCCCCAGGCGCCGGTCCATATCCTGGTGATCCCCAAGAAAGCCATCGCCACCATTAACGATCTGACTGAAAGCGATGAACAACTGGTTGGTCACCTCTACACTGTTGCGGCCCATATCGCGCGCGCGGAAGGTATTGCCAACGACGGTTTCCGCACCGTGATGAACTGCAATGAACATGGTGGTCAATCGGTCTATCACATCCACCTTCACGTTCTCGGTGGCAAACCGCTGGGATGGCCTCCCTACGCCGGCGACTGAAGACCCTGTAGTTGGTGTCACTGAAGCGCCCATCGGGAACGCCTATGGCTTGGGATCTTTGAGCAGACGACGGGCAAGACTCTGGAAAAAGTCTATAATTGCCGCCTGAAAGCAACGCTGACAACACATTCCAAGAGGCGCCGGCATGAAACCCCAAAGCGACAAACCCCAGCCCCGCGGCGAGCTGGCCCTGCAACTGGTGACCATGGCTGCCGATACCAACGCCAACGGCGACATCTACGGCGGCTGGCTGGTCAAGCAAATGGATCTGGCCGCTTCCACCACAGCTGGCCGGATAGCCCAGGGCCGCACCGCCACCGTGGCGATCGACAAGATGGAGTTTCTCTCCCCCGTACGGGTGGGAGCACAGGTAGCTTTCCACACTTACCTTGAGGATATCGGTCGAAGCTCCATGAAGATCAACGTGGAAGTCTGGACCCGGGATCAGTTTGACCAGAGCGCACGCAAGGTGACCGAGGCGCTTTTTGTCTTCGTGGCGATTGACGAGAAAGGGCGGATTCGGGAAGTTCCGAGGCCAGCACAGAAGCTCTGATCGAAGACTTTCCACCCACGCCCGGATCGCCTACCTGACCGCTCCCGCAAGCCGAAGCGTCAGGTTTCTTTACACCCAAAAAATACGTACACCAGCTACCTGATTATACCCTAATAAATAATAAGACTATTCGCATCTTGGGTATCTTTATTGCTCACTAAAGGACAGCAGCCATTCTCACCAAAGGGTTGAAGAACGCGGCTGATTCTTAAGGAGCAAGACAAATGAAGACTCAATGGCACTCGGGCATCAAGACATTATCGATGGTCGCTGGGGCCGCTTTACTGGTTGGAGCAGGAAGCGCCTTCGCCGTACCTTATACCTACGATCCGACCGTTGGCCTGACCCCGTCAGCTGAATGCAACAGTGGCAACGGGTATCTGATCAGCACCAGCGACACCACTCTGCACGGCAACAACGCCAGCAACTGTTTTGGTGCCTACACAGGCAACAACAACTTTGGCCCGATCAAGTGGAACAACGATTATTGGTATCAGATCGACAAGCTGGACATTGCTGAAAATGGCAACAACCAGCAGTTTTCCGACTATATCAGTGTGGAATTCGGCAACGCGACCTGGTCTGATGGCAGTTGGAGCTTTAACGGAGACTTCAGTGACTGGGGCAGCTTCTTCCTGGTCACCAAGGCAGCGAATGATCCGGGTTGGGCTGCCTACCTGTTTGACGATCTGGCCGGTCTTAACAGCCTCGAGGGAACCTTCAGCATCCCGTGGAGCGCTGGAAACAGCCTGAACCCGGCCGACCTTTCGCACCTGAGCATCTACAAAAAGGTTGCGGCTCAGGTGCCGGAACCCGGCACCATTGGACTGCTGGCTCTGGGCCTTCTCGGCCTTGCGGGCTCGCGCAGAACCAGAACCTGAATACAGCAACATCACCCGCGCCACCCCCGAGGTGGCGCGGCTTTTTCTCCAACCCCCGCAGAATGCTTTAATGATCATGGACGGATGGCTATAGTGATCTAAAACGATCAGGGAGTTCACCCATGGCCGACCGTATCCAGTCCATCCTGACAGCCACGGATTTTTCCCCGGATGCCAATAACGCGGTACAGCGTGCAGCGCTTCTGGCTGATGCCCTGAACGCCAGTCTCCGCATTGCCCATTCACTGGAGCCCTCGGTCATTCAGGTTGTCCGGGAGACCCTGCGCCTGTCGCTTTCAACCGGTCCCGACTCACTTCTCGACAAACCCGGTGACTCTCTGAAGGCTCTGGCCAGTAACATTGCAACAGGCGCAGACCAACAACCCACAATCGAACTCCTCGAAGGGGCCGCAGCGAGCACTATTCCCAAAGCTGCCACGGACCATGACCTTCTGGTTCTTGGCGCCCAGGGCCGGCATCGATTCCGCGAATTCGCTTTGGGCACCACGGCACAGCGAATCATAGAGAAAGTTGAATGCCCGGTACTGGCTGTGCGAAATCCCGCGGAAAAGCCCTACGCCAACGTGCTTATCGCAACGGATTTTTCTCCAGCATCTGAACGGGCCGCCGCCGTGGCAAAGACTCTGGCGCCCCAGGCCCAGTCACTGGCAGCCCACGCCTTTCAGGTTCACCATGAACTCCAGATGGCTTACGCCGAGGTGGATGACGAAACTCTCAACCTTTACCGCCAGAAAGCCCAGGAAGAAAGCGAAGGACGAATGAAAGAATTTCTTCGTAACACGGGCCTGGCCGACGCCGGGTCGGAGAGCGTTGTTCAGGCTGGTTATCCTCCGCGCGTACTCAGCGAGCTGGCCCAGGCCCGCGATGTTGATCTGATCGTGCTCGGACGCCGGGGCCACTCACCACTGGATCGATTACTCACCGGCAGTGTTACCCAGAATCTGCTGGCCGGCGCCCCCTGTGATGTGCTGGTGGTAAGCTGAACAAACGTGAGGCGCATCCCATCGTAACAACCCGAAGCGGCGTCAACCTGAAGAGCGGACGTGCGCCCACCGAACCACCGGTATCCATAAGGCAAAGTGCAGGCTAAAATGACCGCTGTATAAATCAGATACCGAAGAGACAGTGAATGGCCACATCACAGGTGGAACAACCAGACGAGTTCTCCATTGATGAGCTGGCCCGGGAAACCGGGATGACGGTTAGAAACATCCGCGTCTATCAGGAACGGGGCCTGCTCCCGCCCCCTGAAAGACGTGGCCGCAAAGGCATCTATAACGATGCTCACCTCTCCCGGCTGCGCATCATCGGTCGGTTGCTGGATCGGGGATACACGCTGAACAATATCGCCGAGCTGATCGAGAGCTGGGAACACGGCAACGGCATCGAGCATATTCTCGGACTGGAGCGGGCGGTGGTCAGCCCGTGGTCCGACGAGGTTCCCGATTATCTGTCCAAGCGGGAACTGGCACAGAAATTTGGCAGCATCTTCACCGGCAAGGCACTGCAACGGGCCATTGACCTGGAATTGATCATTCCAGAAGGCCGCTATTATCGGATCCCCAGCCCGCGCATGCTCCATGCCGGATCCGAGCTGGCCTCTCTGGGCATTCCCCTCGATGCCATGCTGGACCTGGTCTCTCATCTGCGCCGTAATGTGGAGGAAGCGGCGGAAGAGATGGTCAAGCTGGTAGAGACCTACATCTTCGACCGCTACGACAAGGAAATGCCTCCCCCGGATGAATCAGCCAAGCTTGCAGACCTTATCTGGCGTCTGCGTCCACTGGTGGAAATGGCTGTGCTCCCGGAGGTAGCCCGTGCCATGCAGAAGGCTGCGGATCGCCACCTCAGCGACCGTTTGGCCTATGTCCTTGAGCACATG
>SLIH01000178.1 GCA_007135745.1 Halomonas sp.
ACCGCAATCGGCTTCAGGCTGTTGCCCGGACGCTCGGCACCAGGCGCACTGAGGGTTGGATTAATACGCAACATGAGATCCCCCTGATTCACGCCCGGTTACAGGTTCTGACTGATGAACTGCAGCATCTGGTCGGATGTCTGGACCACTTTCGAGTTCATCTCGTAGGCGCGCTGGGTGGTGATCATGTCTACCATCTCCTGCACCACCTCCACGTTGGAGGACTCCAGCATGCCCTGCTCGACCGTACCCAGACCGCCAATGCCCGGCTCCCCGTCTACCGGATCACCGCTGGCCGCGGTTTCCCGGAACAGGTTGTTACCGATGGCCTGAAGCCCTTGGGGGTTGACGAAATCAGCCGTCTGGATCTGCCCCAGCTGCTGGGGATCCGGCTGGTTTTCCAGCACAGCCGTCACGGTGCCATCAGTGCCGATCGTGATCGACGTGGCGTTGTCGGGAATATTGATATTGGGCTCCAGTGGATTGCCGTTCGGAGTAACGATATCCCCGTCGGAATTCAGCTGGAATTCGCCGTTGCGGGTGTAGGCGATCTCACCGTCCGGCATCAGAATCTGGAAAAAGCCGCGACCGTCAATGGCCAGATCCAATGCCTGCTCGGTCACTTCCAGAGAGCCCTGGGTGTGTTCCTTGGTCGTGCCCACCACACGGACACCGGTACCAAGCTGCAGGCCCGATGGCAGTTCCGTGTTCTGGGTGGAAAGCCCGCCCGGCTGACGCTCGGTCTGGTAGAGCAGATCCTGGAAATTGGCCCGGTCCCGTTTGAACCCGTTCGTGTTCACGTTGGCCAGGTTATTGGAGATGGTGCTGAGTGATTTGTCCTGGGCGGAGAGCCCGGTCTTGCTGACCCAAAGTGCCGGATGCATGGTACAACCTCCCGTTTATCCCGGTGACTTCGCGGTGGCAGGTTTCTGCCGCTATTGCCGCTTTTTCGTCACCTGAAAAGGTACTACTAGAGGTCCTGCAACATGCGTGCCATCGCCTGGCTGTTTTCGTCCGCGGTCTGCATGGCCTTCACCTGCATCTCATACTGGCGGGCCAGCTCGAGGTTCTGGATCAGGGACTCAATGGCATTGACGTTGGAACCTTCAAGGAACCCGGTCTCCACGCGGATATTGCCGTCCGCCACTTCCGGCCCGTCCAGAGCAAATTCCGGTTTGCGACGGACAAGCCCGTCCTCGGATTTCTCGATCTCATCCCGCGGCGGATTGACCAGTTTGATGCGATCCACGTCCACGAGCTGATCCGCAGGGCCACCGGCAGGTACCACGGAAATGGTTCCGTCTGCTCCGATATGAACCTTATCGGCAGGAGGAATAGCCACAGGGCCCCCATTGCCAAGCACCGGCAAACCATCCCCGGTCCGCAGGATGCCATTAACGTCAATCTGCAGATCACCCGCCCGGGTATAGGCCTCATCTCCAGGCTCCGGCTCCACCGCAATCCAGCCTTCACCGCGAACGGCAACATCCAGGTCACGTCCGGTCTCCTTCATGGGCCCGGAGGAGAAATCGGTGCCGGGGCGTTCGGCCATGGCGTAGGCGCGGCTCGGGTGGTGATCTCCGAAGACCGGCATGCTGCGCGCCGCCGCAAAGTCCCGCTTGAAGCCTGTGGTGTCCGCATTGGCCAGATTGTTGGCGTTGGACTGTTGGGCCAGCATGTTCTGCTTGGCCCCGCTCATGGAGATATAGAGTGATCGGTCCATGGCAACCTCCGTTCGTTAAGCCCGCCCTCTGGGCGGGCTGCTACTCAGCGCCTGAAGATCAGCGCAGGTTGATGATGGTCTGGGTGATCTGGTCAGAAGTCTCGATGGTTCGCGCGTTCGCCTGGAAGTTGCGCTGCGCGATGATCAGGCCCACCAATTCCTCGGACAGGTCCACGTTGGACTCTTCCACGGAATTGGAAGTGATCGACCCCAGAGAGCCCGTGTTGGGCCGGCTGATAACAGCATCACCCGACTCGAAGGTCTCCACCCAGGCGTTATCCCCGACGGATCCCAGACCTTCACTGTTGCGGAAATTAGCCAGGGCAACCTGACCAATGGCCAGAGACTCACCATTGGTGTAGCGCGCCTGGATCACCCCATCCTGGGAAACATCCAGGCCACTGAGTCGCCCGGTAGCAAAGCCATTCTGCTGCAGGTCGTTGACCGCAAAGCTGGAACCCACCTGGGTGGTTCGGCCCATATCCACTACGAAGTTGGAACTTTCCGGCGGCTGCGGAATCGGGGTTTCTCCATCAGGGTCAGGGCCCGCCGCACCATTGGGGTTGCCGGAGGCATCCCTGGGAGTCCAGTTATTGATGAACACCTCATCCGACAGCGTCTCATCGAGGCTGCCATCGTTGTTGAAGCGCAGGTCAAACCGTGCCTGAGTCGGCTCACCGCTGACAGGGTCCGGCGCCCCCACATCCTCTCCATCAATCTGGACATACATGCTCCAGAGATTGGAAGGGTTCGGGCCTGCCGACGATTCCGCTACGAAGAACTTCTGCAGCTCGTGGGAATTACCCAGGCTGTCGTAGATGGTGGCCGAGGTGGAATGGTTGAAGGTGCGTGGATCATTCGGATCAAATGCATTGGCAACCTGCGGGCTGACGGTCGGGCTGTCGATGTAGTCATCCGAGGCGTCGTCAATGCTGAAGCCATCATCGACGGTAAAATTAAGTACGCCATTTACGGTTGCCGTGGGACTGGTGTCATCAAGGGTCGCACTGGTGGCACCGCCATCATCTCCAAGCACCTCGATCGAACCACCCCCGGTGGCAAAATCGTAATCGATGTTTTCGCCGTTTTCATCGATGAGAATCAGCTCGTCATCATCACCGATCTGCACGGAAATTCCCGGTGGCGGGTTCGCGTTGAT
>SLIH01000337.1 GCA_007135745.1 Halomonas sp.
CATCACCATGGATGCCGGACACCAGACGGTACTGGAACGCACGGCGATTCTTTTCACCGACGAAGCCATCGAGATGCGCTTCACGGTGCACCTGCCCGGTCGCGGACGCTCGATCCTCGGTCTGCAGGCCCGCCGCCTGATCTGCGAACAGCTGCCAGCCATCATTCTTGGCGCCGGAACCGCCGAACAGTTGGACCTTGGCGCACTGGAAATCCATATGGCCACGGTGGAGGATCAGGTGGCCATGCGCGAAGCGCTGGCCGAGCAGGCGCTTGTCGGCTTTATTGATGAAGGCGCCATGCTGCCTCGCCGTTCGGGCATCGACGACCGCCCCCTGAACGATGCCATTGCCTTCAGGGTGCCGGAATCACTGGCGGTAACGCTGGAGACGCCTAACAGCGGTTCGCACCGGGGCATAGGCATCCCTCGGGGAATCACCCTGATTGTCGGCGGTGGCTTTCATGGCAAATCCACGGTGCTGTCTGCTCTGACACTGGGCGTCTACGACCACATCCCCGGCGATGGCCGCGAGGGCGTGGTGATGGACGCCAGCGCCATGAAAATTCGCGCTGAGGACGGCCGGGCCGTACACAACGTGGATCTGTCCCCTTACATCAACAACCTCCCCTACGGTAAAACCACGGAATCGTTTTCCACGGAGTTGGCATCAGGCTCAACCAGTCAGGCCGCCGCGCTGCAGGAAGCCCTGGAGGCCGGTGCGCATACCATCCTGGTGGATGAAGACACCTCGGCCACTAACTTCATGATCCGCGACCGGCGCATGCAGGCTCTGGTGGCCAGGGATCAGGAACCCATAACACCTTTCGTGGACCGGATACGACAACTGCGTGATGAACTCGATGTATCAACCGTATTGGTGATGGGCGGTTCCGGGGATTACTTCGATTGTGCCGATACCGTGATTCAGATGCAGGATTACATTGCCCACGATGTCACCGAACAGGCCCGTGCCATTGCCCGGGAATTCCGTACAGGGCGGGAAAAGGAAGCGGTGGATTCGCTGACTCAACCAAGACCAAGGCACTTGAACTCGCGCCAGCTGAATCCGGAAGCCAGGCCCGGAAAGCGCAAAATACAGGCCCGCGGCACCGACACACTGATTTTTGGCCGCGCGGATGTGGATTTGAGGGCCGTGGAGCAGATTGCGGACTCTTCCCAGATTCGAGCCATAGGACTTCTACTGGCAAGGCTGGCCGAGCAAGGCGATGAACTTGGAAATGTGCCCCAGGCGGTGGCACAGAGATTGGCTGACGCGCCGTGGAACACCCTTCCTTTCCGACCGGACGGCGATCTGGCCCTTCCCCGGGCGGCTGAGGTAATGGCAGCGCTCAATCGACTGCGCGGAGGGCATTTTTCAGGACATTGATTGCAAGAGTTTCAGCCACAACGGGCGTAAACCGGATTATACTGCTTAAATAAGTTGTGCCGTGCGGGAAACCCTATGCGTTCGGTACCGGAAGTCCCATTACCGTTTCGAAGTCGGAAAATGCCTCCGCATGCCTGATCGTTTTTGCCTGGCGCTCCTTGCGCTGACAATGGCCGCTGCTCTGGGCTTATCGCCTGCCGTGGCCAAAGAACCTACGGAGCTGGTTCTGACCGGACCTCCCTGGGCACCCTATCTCTATGAAGACCATGAAAAGCAGGGCTTTGCCGTAGAAGTTGTTTCCAGCATTTTTGATCTCGTGGAGCTCGAGGCCGAAACAAAAATTGTTCCCTGGCGCCGCGTCATCTGGGTAGCCCAGAACGAACAGGCAGACGGGTTGATTGGCGTATGGCATCACGAGGATCGGGAAGAGTTTTTGATTTTCAGTGATCCCTACTACAGCTCACCCATCGTTGCCGTTTATCACAAAGATAACCCCCTCCCCGGCTGCAGCGTTGACGATCTTGCCGGAAAACGCGCTGGCCTGCGCGAAGGCGCCTGGTATGGCGCAGCGATCATGGAAGACGAAGCCATGCATCAAGTCAGTGTCAGCCATGACCTGAGTATGCTGCGGATGCTGAAGGAAGGAAGACTCGACAGCGCCATTGGTGATGGGCTGATCCTGAACAGCATCATTGAAGAACACGAGGATCTAAGGGAGGCACTGCGGATTTGCGGGACTGCCCTGGCGGACATCCCCCTGCATTTTGCCGCAGTCAAAAGCCGGCCCGATGCCGAGCAGATCGTGGAGCAGTTCAATCAGGGCCTGAAACAGCTCCGGGAATCCAGTGAGTACGAGCGGATATACGAGCGTTACGAATTGCCGCGGTACGAATAACGAGGCCCACTGGACGCCTTATCGATGGCGTATCGCGGCCATGGCCGCTCCTACGGGTTTGACGCAGGATGCGTTGAGGCGGCGGGCTGCGTCAGGATCTCTGGTTTCGGATAACTCCCGCCGCAAACAGGAAAACGCCGGCGAACAGCAACCCGTAACTGAGCAGGGACAGCAGCAGCCCGGGCTCCCAGACACCCACCACCATCGCCATCAGGTTGGCCAGCGCTGCCAGCATCAAAATCAGGCCCAGGATGCGCATGGCTCAGCGATGCACGTTACTATCGTGCAGCCAACAGGCGGAAAGGTGGCCGACGCGGGGTTCGAAATTACCCGGATCCTTCTGGTCGCAAATCCCCGGCATGGCCTTGGGGCAGCGGGGGTGGAAGCGGCAGCCCGTGGGCGGATTGAGCAGGCTGGGCGGTTCGCCGCCCGGGACTTCCCGCTCGCTCAGGGCGTTGTCGGCGTGCACATCCGCAATGGCCGCGAGCAGCGACTGCGTATAGGGATGCTGGGGATGGTCCAGAAGCTCATCCACTGGCGCCTGCTCCACGATCCGCCCGGCATACATGACAAAAATGCGGTCCGC
>SLIH01000197.1 GCA_007135745.1 Halomonas sp.
ATGGGCTGGCTGCATTGGGGATGGCTGCACTCGCACTGGGCCTTGGCGGATTGGCGTGGGGGGTGTGGGCCAGCCTGTTGGCGTTGGTGCTGATGCTCACGGCAACCGGGATGCCGGGTTGGCGCGTTCCCCTCGATTCCTACGCTGAGGCCTGGCGAAAAGGCGATATGCAGGGCGCCTGGTATCAGATTCAGCACCTGTTGCCGGCAGAGCAACGTGGTGCGTCTCTGGAACCTGAGACACTGCACCTGAATCTCGCCGGTACGTTGATCAATACCTGCTTTGAGCGCTACTTTCTTCCGATCTTCTGGTATGCGGTGGCGGGACCGGCCGGGCTGGTCCTGATTCTCGGGGGGCTGGCGGTCCGGGATCATTATCCTTCCGTGCTTATCCGCGAACGCTTTGAGCGCTGGGTAGACCTGCTGGCGTGGATTCCCGCGCGGCTGCTGTCCTTCAGCTTCGCAATTGCCGGTGACTTCAGTGGCTGGGCAGCGGAAGGGCACCGGGTCCCTCAGCTTTCGGCGGATGCCAGACGTCGCGCCCTGGTGCGTGCCGCCAGTGGCGCTCTATCGAGCTACGCACTCGATCCCCGGCGTTTCGAATCCCATCACCCGGACGAATGGCCGGATTTTGGCCATCGCAGTCTTCTTGCCGTACGCAATCTTCTCAATCGCAGTATGGTGGTATGGATCGCCGCTCTGGCGGTGCTCGCCATCATGGGTTGGCTGCCCTGAGATTCCTCGTGATTACAAAACGCAAAGACTGAATGCTCAAGATTGTCGTCTTTTGGACGAATACTTGAATGTAAACCACGGAAAATGCTTGGCAACTCCAGTTGTAAAGTGGGCGTGCTGTCCTAAACTTTGAACAGATCTTCATTATGCCGGGTTTTCCGGCTGCGTATTTTGGGAGGCGTTCGGTGAGGCAATTGTTTGCTCCGGCAATACTGCTGATGAACAGGCTGAGAATGGTCTACAAGTTCAGCCTGATCAGCGTTCTGTTTCTGTTGCCAATCGGGGGGCTGAGTTATCTGCTGGTGACCCAGCTCAACGAATCCATTGTGACTCTCGAGGGTGCCATTGAGGGCTCGGAGGCCATGCATGACGCCAACAGCCTGATACAGAATGCTCAACGCTACCGCGACTATCAGTCCGTGAATCGTATTCGTGAACCCGACGGGCCGGTCCCTGGTCTGGCGGAAGAAGCCCGTCGAGAAGTCAGTCAATCACTCGATAATCTCCAGGGGTATGCTGAGCGACCCGGAGGGAGCGAAACACTCCGGGAACAGCTGAACCAACTGCGTTCCGCCTGGAATGAACTGGTTGAAGAAGATGATTACCAGCAGCTGATTGATACCCAGTTTGCCTATTACGACCAGTTCTATCAGCGCACGCTCGCGCTGCGCAACACGGTGCTGCAGACCAGTGGGCTTGGTCAGGACCCTTCCAGTGAAATCCAGATGTTGTTGGATTTGATCAACAATAACATGGTGGCTGCGGCCCATGAGATGGGCCGGGCTCGGGCTTTCGGTATTTTCGGACTCAATGAGGGCAACCTCTCTGCCGATGTCAGTGACATCATGAACGGAATCTACGACGGCCTGACCAATGCCAATACGCAGCTGCAGGCGGCCTTTGACGTGGCGCTCGGTGTCTCGCCGGAAATTGCACGCCGCTACGCAGACCGGGCGGACGCCATTGTCGACTCACCCATAAAGGTGCGTGATGTGCTGGAAGATGAGGTGATTACGCCGTTTCGGCTTGAGCTTCCCTACGAGGAATTCGACCGGGAAGTTGCTCCCAGAATCGATCGAATCTATCGCTTCAGTGACGATGTCCTGGATTTCATTCAGACCGAACTTGAAGTGCGCCTGGCCACGGAACAGCGGCAACGGGCTATCATTTTCGCTGCCCTGACGCTCATTCTTCTGATTGTTGTCTATCTCTACACCGGCTTTTATCTCTCTGTCCGAACGGCAGTGGCTCGGTTTGCCGATGTGGCCGGTCGTGTCTCCGATGGCGATATGACCTGTCGTCTGGAGTTGGGCAGTCATGACGAGCTAGGTGAACTCAGCACGAATTTCAACGAAATGACGGATCGCATGCATCAGCTCATCCAGGCTGTACAGCGAACGGTTGCGGAGGTGGACCAACAGGCGCAGCGGGTCAACGATACGGCGACCTCGAACAGCGAAGCGGTATCGAAGCAGATGTCTCAGACTGAGCAGATTGCCGACGCCATGCATCAGATGGCGGATGCCGTGAATGAAGTTGCCCAGAGTTCCCAGCAGGCATCCGACTCGGCGAATCAGGCTGATGCCCAAGCGGACGAGGGCCGCGAGGTGGTTAACGATACCGTGGGCACCATTCACCGCCTCTCGGATGAAATCCAGGGATCGGTTGAGGTAATCAATCGAGTCAGCAATGACAGTGACAACATCAGTCAGGTACTGGACGAGATCAAGGCGATTGCCGAACAGACCAACCTGCTCGCGCTCAATGCCGCCATTGAGGCGGCCCGGGCGGGTGAGCAGGGCCGAGGCTTTGCCGTGGTGGCCGATGAAGTCCGCTCGCTGTCACAGCGTACCCACAAGTCCACCGAAGAAATCGAGGAAATGATTGTCCGGCTTCAGAGTGGGGTCAAAGACGCGGTGACGGCAATGAGTAACAGTCATCAGGCCACCAACGAGACGGTGGAGCAGTCCGGTAAAGTCACCGAGGCGCTGGAGAACATCGTCAACGCCATTGCCCGGATTGTGGATATGAGCCAGCAGATTGCTCAGGCAGCCGAGGAACAGTCGGCGGTTGCCAATAACATCAACAGCAATGTCGATCAGATCTCCACGCTGGGCAGGGAAACCGCCGG
>SLIH01000154.1 GCA_007135745.1 Halomonas sp.
CGAGTCCCTGGCCCGGCAGATGAAGCAGGTGGCTGAGCTGCCCGGGGAGGAACTGGAAGGGTATGGCCGAGCTGCTCGGGCCCGGATGGAAGCGGAATTCAGCGAGGATGTGGTGGTGCAGGCTTATCTGGATTGCCTTGGGCGTTAAAAGCCAATGGCCATTAGTGATCCTTGCGTGCTCTGCGACTTGGCGAGAGGCCTCAAAGGCAATGCTGCCTATTGCTCGCCGTGATTCTCCGGGCGGGCATGCACGATCCGGTAGACCTGGTTGCGATCGCGCCGGGCCACGGCAATGACGGAGACAATCAGTTGCTGGTCCCGGACTTCGTAGACAAGCCGGTAACCGGAACTGCGCAGTTTAATCTTATAGCAATCCTGCACCTGCCTGAGTCGATCCGCTTCAACCCGTGGGCATTCGAGGCGCTCGGCAAGCTTCTTCTTCAACTGTGTGCGAACGGGTGCACCCAGTTTCTCCACTCTTTCCAGGCCGCCTTGCGGAACCGCAACTCATAGCTCATCCAACCCTACCCTGACCTCTTCCTGAGATTGGCGTTCACGTACCAGAGCAGCCAGCTCCAGATCTTCCATGTGCTCCAGCAGTGCCGCGTAGGTTTCGGCTGGTATGCAGTAGAACGCGGGCCGGTTGCGGTTGAGCACGGCCACTGGTGCGCCACCGGATTGCTCAATAATGCCCATTGGGTTTTTCTTGAGTTCCGTAATGCTGATGGATGATTCGGCCAGAATGGGCGAAAGCTCTGTCATAGGGGTGGCTCCAGGATCTTTAAATGATCTTTTCAGAAACCATTTTAAAATTTTTTTGTGGTCTTTCAATTCTATGGCAGTTCGCAGGGTGATGCAGGAGTTTATGGTTATTGCTTCCCCTTCCCTATGTGTCGACGTCATTGTCACTTTGCGCTGCGGGACCGAAACCAGGTCCAACGGGTCTGGCTCCTGCCCGTGGCGGTTCTCGTGCTTGGCTCTTCCCTTAGTCATTTCACACATCTGAAGCGTCGAATTTACCCGGATAATCGACAAATTATCGATTATATGCGTAAAATCCACGCATGAGACTTGAACACCAGCTTCAGCAATTCGGGAGTGCGCCCTTTTCCAGGGCAGCATTGCTATCCGTGCTTCAGGGCTACCGGCGTCCCAACGACAAGATCGCTCGGCTCGCTGAAGAGAGTGTTCTGGTGCCATTGAAAAAGGGCCTCTACGTGCTGGGGCCGGAATGGCGCACCCAGCCCCTCAGTCTTGCCCTGATTGCCAATAATCTCTACGGGCCTTCCTGCGTGTCACTTGACTGGGCGCTGGCGTGGCATGGCCTTATTCCGGAAGGTGTGTTCGGCGTAACGTCGGTTACATCGCGACGGGCAAAATCGTATGAGACGCCGGTTGGGCATTTCACATACCACCATATTCCGGAATCCGTGCTTTTCAGTGGCGCGGTAATGGCCTCTGCCGGTGAGAAGGCCCACTACCTGATAGCGAGCCCCACCAAGGCGCTCTGCGATAAGATCCTGTTGACTCGCAACCTGCGACTGAGCTCAGTATCCGCCATGCTGGAATTTCTGGAGGAGGACTTGCGCGTCGACCCAGAGGCTGTTGGCCCGCACGATAAGGAGGTGGTTCGCGCATACTGCAGAGCCGGCCACAAAGTCGCGCTGCTTGAGCTGCTGGAACAGGCCATGGAGAAATGGACGTGACCATTATCGATCAGATGCTTGCCCGCTACCCCGCGGATCCCGCCTCGCAGGAGCTTGCCCTAAGGGAGGTAATGCAGGAAATCGCGCTCGCGGGCCTTTATCGCGGTGGTTTCTTTGACCGAGCAGCGTTTTACGGCGGCACCTGTCTGAGGATTTTCTACGGGTTACCAAGGTTTTCAGAGGATCTAGCTTTTTCTCTGCTGGGGCCTGAGCCCGACTTCTCACTGGATCCGTACTTTCGCGCGCTTCGCGATGAGTTTGCAGCCTTTGGCTTTGAAATCAGCCTGCAGGCCAAGCACAAGAGAATCGATAGCGATATTGAACTGGCATTTCTGAAAAAGACTTCCAGCCTCTATGACCTCAGGATAACGGGTCGAAAAGCAGTGAAAATCAAGCTGGAGGTCGATAAGGATCCTCCCCTGGCGTTTTCAACCGATGAACGCCTTCTTATCCAGCCCTATTCGTTCTACACAAAGTGTTTTGCCCTGCCCGATCTGTTTGCGGGCAAGATGCATGCGTTGCTTTTCCGTAAATGGAAAAACCGTGTGAAGGGCCGTGACTGGTTCGATTTTGAATGGTACGTACGCCAGGGTCATCCTTTGAACCTGAATCATCTGGCCGAGCGGGCCCGGCAAAGCGGCGATCTATCCGACCGCAGCCTTTCTCGGGAGGATTTTCAGCGTCTTCTGGGCGATCGAATCGACTCGCTGAACGTCAAATCCGCACGTGAGGACGTGACACGATTTGTTCCGGATCCGAAAAAACTGGAGATCTGGTCTCGTGAGTATTTCCGGCAATTGGCGGCCATGATTCAGTTTGCTGATGCTCGATAAGAAATCAGAGCAGCCAGCTCCAGATCTTCCATGTGTTCCGGCTGTGGCATGTGCTCATATAGCATTTCAGGAGTTGGTGGGGGCTATGAAAAAAGGGGAGCCGTTGCGAAGCCTTCTGAATCTTTTCACGTTCGTGAATGAGGTGGTTCGGTGGCGGAGGTTCGCGGCACCGCAACTTACGCCCAGCCCACGCCGTTGACGCTTTCCTGGCCCCTTATGGCTCCCTCCTCCGAATACCCCACCATCCTGGCAGCCTGTGCCCCGATCCACTTCAAAGATTACCGTTAACCAGATCACATTCGCTTTACCCTTGGCTAAACTGCAA
>SLIH01000424.1 GCA_007135745.1 Halomonas sp.
GATGGGGCATAGCGCCAGGATGGGCCGGCAAGCGCCACGGCCAGCAACACCACAAGCAGTACTGGCCAGAGCGCTCCGCGTTGCTTTTGGTTCTCCCCGGTATCGGTCGAGTGCCGCAGCACGGCGCGGGGGATGAGCCCCTCCCAACCGCTGCTCGGTTCCTTGATTCGGCGCCGCAGAAGCAGGATCAGTGGGATCAGCAGCAGTAACAGAAGCCAGCCGGGGCGCAGAAATACGGGGTGTGCCAGGTTTTCCATCATTGCCTGTTCTCCCTGCGTGAGGGCAAGCTCAATACGACAAGTGTGATGGCTGCGGCACTGAGAGGCCAGTGATACAGATCGGTGATACGGAAGAAGGTTTCCCCTTCGTGTTCAATGGCTTCCAGCTGGTTTATTTCCTCATAGATGAGCCCCAGTGTGGCGGCATCGCGCGCCATGTAGTACTCGCCGCCCGTAGTCAGGGCAATCGTGCGCAGTGTTGCCACATCCACGCCTCCCGGATCACCGCGTCGCAGGCCCAGGAATCCGCCCTGGCCATCATTGGGGCGTCCAACCCCGACAGCGTATGTCTTGAAGCCATGGCTTGCCGCGAGCTCCGCACCCATCTCCGGGGTCAGTTCTCCGGCATTGTTCTCGCCGTCCGTGAGCAGGATGATGACTGCTTCATCTCCGGCATGGTCCCTGAGATAGCGCACGGCCAATCCCATGGCGTCTCCAATCGCTGTGGCCCGCCCTGCCATGCCGATAAACGTTTCATCGAGAAAAGTGGAAACGGTATCGTGATCAAAGGTCAGGGGGGAATAGACATGGGCCGTGGTGCTGAAAACAATCAACCCCAGCCGGTCCCCTTCGCGCTGCTGAATGAACTGGCGTCCCACCTGTTTGACGGCATCGAGTCGGGATACGGCCTGGCGGTCGATTATCATGTCCTGGGCCTGCATGCTTGGGGAGATATCGATAACAAGCATGAGATCCCGGCCAGTGATTGGGGGCGTGGTTTCTTCTGCTGTTACCTGAGGACGAGCGGCGGCCAGGATAAGCAATGTCCAGAAAAGCCACCAGAGTCTGCGAGGCCTGGTCACGGTTGCCCGGTTGCTGGCGGATGTGCCTGGCAAACCCCGGTACCATTGCAGCAGTGGCAGTCTGGGCAGGGCCTGGCTGGTAGCCCGTGGGTGCAGATAGTTCCGCAACAGCCAGGGCACGACCAGCAGCACGAGCAACCAGGGGTTGGCCAGGGTCATGGGCGCTGCCTCCGCAGCCATTCCCGTGCAATGGTGTGGGCCCGCTCCGGGTTTAACTCCGGGTTGGGCTTTATGCCATTGATCACCAGCTGCTCCAGGGCCTGCTGATCCATCTCGGGAGCGCGCTCATACAGGAAGTCCACCCATTGTGAACCCGATAATGGCCAGGGATTGAACTCAGCGAAGCGACGGTCCACGGCTGTTTTCAGTGCGATGTTGAGTGCCGCAAAGTATTCCGGGCCAGCGACTGGGCGCGGCAACTGTTGTTGTGCCCGCCAAAGCCAAAGCCTGTACCGGATCCACTTCCACAATTTACGTCCAGCCCATAGCAGGATGACCGCCAGCAGGGCGGCCACCACATACCAGCCGGGAGCGGGCGGCCAAAGGCCGGGTGCTTCGGGGGTCTGTATGTCGTGCAGTTGTTGTAGCGTTTGCTGCAGCATCGGGTTTTCAGGCGAAGGGTTCATTGCTTTTTCATCCCGCTGCCATATTGGCCAACAGGGGCCGCAGGGACGAATCCGTACGGTGACGGAAATAGTGGCTGCCGGCCCGGACAAACATCTGGTTCAGCATCAGGTCATGATCTTCCAAACGTCTGCTGAGTTGACTGCGAAACTGTGGGTTTGCGGCGTTCACCCATAGCGGACCCTGGTCGCTCATCAAACCGTATCGACCCGGAGGCGGTGGTGTCAGATCAAGCGGGTCACATACTCTCAGCGCCATGACGCTGTTGTGGCTGGAAAGTGCGCGAACAAGCGTGGCGGTATTCCCTCCGGTGTGAAGAAAATCACCGATCAGCACCACTCGGCCTCCCTGTTTGAGAATTCTGACAGCTTCTGTGAGCGTTTCGTCAAGCCGGCTTGAATCGGAACCCCGATGGTTGAGCAGTCCATTGTGATGATGGACCAACCCGTGGAGTATCTGAAGGCCCCGTTGGCGCCTTCGGGCGGGACGGAAACTTTCGATACCCGAAGGAGACGCCATGATCGCGCCCACCCGATCACCCTGACTCAGGCCCAGCCACATAAGGATGGCCGCTGCTTCCAGGGCACGGTGACTTTTCACCGCCGAACCGCTGCTGAAAATAAGGCTGGGCGTCAGATCCATGACCAGCAAAAGGGGACGTTCCCGTTCCTCTTCAAAGCATTTGGTATGCGGCTCGTTGTGCCGCGCTGTGACACGCCAGTCAATGTGTCTGACGTCGTCGCCGGGTTGGTAGACACGGTGTTCCGTGAAGCTCAGCCCCCGGCCATGAAATGGCGAGGGGCGCTGGCCCGGATCGCGTCGTGCCCGGCCGCGCACGGAAGGCAGACGGATGCGCCGCGCTTCCCCCTGCAGCTTCACCAGATCACCCAGTGAGAGTTCCAGTGTCTCAGCGTTGCTCATAACGCCACCGGAACCTCCGTCAGCAGCCGGTCGATGACATCCTCCGTAACAATGCCTTCGGCTTCCGCCTCAAAGGTCAGAAGGATTCGATGGCGCAGCACATCGTGAGCCACCGCCCTGACGTCATCGGGGCTGACGTAATCCCGACCTTCCAGCCAGGCCAGGGCACGGGCGCAACGATCAAGAGCGATGGTGGCCCGGGGGCTTGCCCCGTAGCGAATGGCGTGCCCC
>SLIH01000185.1 GCA_007135745.1 Halomonas sp.
ATATTTTCCGCACTCTGGGTCTGCCGCAGGTGCGCCCTCTCAAACCGGAACGCTTCCTTGAGCACAAGGATGAGCTGCGGGAGGCGGACTGGGTTCTCTTTCCCGAGTACTGGCAGCTTGGCGCCCTGGCCTACGGACTGAAATGCCGGATTTTTCCCAGCCTGCCCAGCTATTACCTCGGTCACGATAAAGTGGAAATGACCCGTGCCTTCCGCGCCATCGTTCCCGAGCACGTGCCCTGGACCTGCATCGAAGCCAATGGCCCGCGGGAGCGCGAGGAACTCTGGGCGGTGTTTCCCCGACCCTTTGTTGCCAAGAACCCCAAAGCCAGCATGGGAGAAGGCGTCTGGCTGATCGAATCCCGTGAGGACTGGCGGCGCTACTGCGATCAGGCGCCCGTGCTCTACGTTCAGGAATATCTGCCCATTGACCGGGACCTGAGGATCGTGATTGTGGGCGAGGAGGTCGTGTCGGCCTACTGGCGTCACCAGGCAGACTTCGGTTTTTACAACAACATTGCGCGGGGTGGTCGCATGGTGGCGGGGCCGGTGCCCGACAGCGCAATAAGGCTTGCCCAGCATGTGGCAGCCACACTGGGCATCAACCACGCCGGTTTCGACATCGCCATGGTCGGAAACCACCCCTACCTGCTGGAATTCAACCGCCTGTTCGGGAATCAGGGTGTCGATAGCGACAAACTCAACACCGCCATCCTGAGATATCTGCAACGCCAGGACCTGCCCGACAGCCCAGACCCATCAGATATACCCCCCTGGCCTCTGGCCGTATAAGCGGGAGAGCCGCCCTCGCACCCAGAACTGATCAGAATGCCCTGAATAACGAAATGCTCGGATCTGTCGGATCTTCGACCGCCAGGGTAATAAGGGAATTCCGGTGACGGGTATCCACCATGACCAGGTCGCTTCCAACCATCATCAGGCGATAGGGGCCGAGACCGAAGTTTCTCATAATCACCATCTGTGGCCCGGAGAGATCATCCAGATCGTCATTCAAGTTGCCGATAGTCACCGTGGGGCTCAAATCGCCGAGATACGTATCGTCTGACGGGTCATTGCCCGGAACGACACGCAGCTCACTCTCACCCTCATCATTCTGCTGACTTATGAAGATTTCGCTCACGCTCCAACTGGTAACGGCACCTCTGCGTTTCTCCGCCAGGGATTCCGCATTGGAACCTTGCCACTGAGCGTCCTCATAGGTTTCCAGTACCGGGTCCGATTCAGCAGTGGCGTCCGCCGCATGGGCCTTGAAGGCGGGATCACCCGACCCTTCTCCGCCAAACTCCGGTGACATGTTGAGCTCATTAAAAAAGACCGTATTGTCGTCCGCCGGCCCAGTGACCGGGGTGCTCACGGCATGACCGGTGTCCGTACCGCCGGCGGCGGTATCCAGAATCACGACGTCATCACTGCCATCCGCTTCCATGGATACAACTTCAGACCCTTCGTCCTCGCCATCAGAGGGGTTCCAGCCCCAGACCACACGGTCGCTTGTGGCAATAACAAAGGCAGGTGCGGTGTCATACGCGGCACCAGCGCGGTCGAGTTCCTCAACTGGGTCGTCCTGTTCACTTATGCGGTACAGCACGGCCTCGTTATCATTATCATGGGTGTAGGCAACGAATACATTCTCGCCGTCCGTGGCGTAGCGCGCTTCCAGGTCCGAAAGGCTGCCAGACACGGTGCCAAGCGAGTCAAACTCGTCCTCGTCTGGATCATAGGCAACAAATTCATCGGCCCCAACTCTCAGGATAACCGTAGGATCGCCGTTCCCCGTGTCCAGCGTGGTAATGAAACCAGCGCCGGTGGGGCCAGCGTTGATATCGGATTCCCGGTATTCCGTTACCTCCGCCTCGTCGCCGATATCAACCGTTGCCAGCTTCGCGTCATTATCAACGACAATCCATCCGGTGGTTTCCGAAAAATCATTGTGGATCGGCCCCAGGGGCACATAGCCCTCAGGGAAGTCCCGAGGTGCTCCTTCAGCGCCTGCCTCGGGATCATCCAGATTAACCGCCGACCATTTTCCCTCATCTTGCATGCGGTAGGTCAGTGGTGTGGACTCGGGGGCCTGCATATCAATCGTTCCACGGAAATAATCTATGCCCGAGGCCTGGTCCTCTCCGGAGAACGCACTGGTACTCCCGGCACTCTCACCCTCACCTGCGGTTGCCTTGAAGAGCTGATTGCCCGACGGAAACACCACCGCTTTCACCCGATCAGACTCATCCGCGCCCACATCATAGATGGTCAGAACCGGCTCCAGCATCCCTTCAACACCCTCAAGAGGCATTGCGGTGGATGCACTTCCATCCTCAGTGTCAATCGCACAAAGCTCATCACCCAGAGCCACGTAACGCAGGCCTTTGTACTGAGCCGTGGCACCATCTGCCACACCCTCGTCATTGTTGGGGAAATCCAGCGTCTGATCGCAGGAGAGGCTCACCTCCGGGGGTGTCTCGTCCGTGGTGTCATCATCATCGGGATCATCGGAGGAACCGCTCCCTGAGCAGCCGGCGAGCGCGAGCCCAAGGACGAATGGGATTGTCTTGCTAAAGGTGTCGAACGCGGGCATGGTTATACTCCCTCAAAACATTTGTCTGCCCCACCCTGGACTTCCAGCCCCTTCAGAGCCCTTCAGCAGATCAGGCGGGGTACAGCACCTGCGCAAATCGCTTTTATGGCAGTTTTGCACATACAGTACCTCCGCCCACGCTATCGCACAGGATTTTCGAGGGTCAATTGATGACGGTATTACGGAAAATTCATAAGGATTGGCCAGTGGACCTCCGGTTATGATTTTTTCAGCAATTCAC
>SLIH01000379.1 GCA_007135745.1 Halomonas sp.
CTCAAAACCTCCCTCCACTCGCGCATTCCCGTGTAAACCGTTACACTCTGCCCTCCAATAAAAAGCGCTCAGGAGTGCACTGGAAATCAATACTCAAACGCCTTTTCGACAGAGTCGCTGGTCGCGGACGCGCTGATTCCGAACCCCAAGGGCCCGCCATCATTCCCAGGGATCAGCACTGCATCTCCCGCGCCAACATCAGCGAGCCGGCAAAAAAAGTCCTGCATCGGCTCAACAAGGCTGGCTACGATGCCTACCTGGTCGGGGGCGGTGTACGGGATCTGCTACTGGAAGGAAAACCCAAGGACTTCGACATCGCCACCAACGCGACGCCGGAAGAAGTCCATGACCTGTTCCGTAATTCACGTCTGATCGGCCGTCGCTTTCGGCTTGTGCATGTGCTGTTCGGGCGTGAGGTTATCGAAGTGACCACCTTCCGCGGCAACCCGGAGGATGCGGACGAGGATCCGCACATTGACGTCAATGCGCAGGGACGGCTGCTGCGCGACAACGTCTATGGCTCCCAACGGGAAGACGCACTCCGCCGCGACTTTACGGTCAACGCGCTCTATTACGACATTCGTGATTTCACCGTACACGATTACGCCAACGGCCTGCGGGATCTGACCAACCGGGAACTGCGCCTCATTGGCGACCCTGGAACCCGATACCGTGAAGACCCGGTGCGGATGCTCAGGGCGGTGCGCTTCGCCGCCAAGCTGGACTTTTCCATAGCGCTGAATACGGCAGAGCCTATCCATGAGCACGCACACCTGCTACACGATATACCGCCGGCACGGCTTTTTGAGGAAGTACTGAAGCTCTTCACCAACGGTCAGGGCGAAAGCACTTACCTCATGCTTCGCGAGTTCGGGCTGTTCAAACCGCTTTTCCCCGAAACCGCAGCAGCCATCGAAGAAGGCGAGTCCGATGACGTCATCGTTCAGGCATTGGCCAACACCGATCGGCGGGTCAAGCAGAACAAGCCCATCACGCCCTATTTCCTCTATGCCGCCCTGCTCTGGCCCGCCCTGCAGGTCTACTGGCGCGAGGAGCTGAACAAGGGCGATCAGCCGCAGTATCAGGCGCTTCAGCAGGCCGCCAACGAAGTGGTACAGCGCCAGACCGATGCCACATCCATACCCCGTCGCTTCAGCACACCCATGCGCGAGATCTGGGACCTTCAGGTCCGACTGCCCAAGCGAGGCGGCCGCCGAGCTGACCGGCTGCTGGAGCACCCTCGTTTCCGGGCCGCCTATGATTTCCTGCTGGTACGTGAAGCTGCAGGCGAAGACACCCAGGGGGTGGGTGAGTGGTGGACGGAGTACCAGGATGCGGATGAAGAGCGCCGCAGGGAAATGATCCGCGCACTGGGCGGCGGCGAGGGCAAGCGACGCCGAAAAAGAAAAGCACGCCCCAGCCAGAAGCAGTCATGACGACACCGAGTACCGCCTTTATTGGTCTGGGCTCCAACCTGGGCAACCCCCTGCAGCAACTTCACCAGGCCCTGGAAGCCCTGCACCAGCTGGCACACACGACACTGACCGACACCTCCCCGATTTACCGCAGCGCCCCGGTTGGACCCCAGGACCAGCCGAAGTTCCTGAACATGGCAGCGCGGCTCGACACCCGACTGACTCCCCTGGAGCTGCTTGATCGCCTGCTGGAAATTGAGGACCTGCAGGGGCGCGTGCGGCACCAGACATGGGGGCCTCGGGTGATTGATCTTGATATTCTGCTGTTCGGGGAAGAGAGCGTTGATCATGAACGACTGCAGATCCCCCATGCAGAATTGCCCAACCGGGATTTCGTCCTGCGTCCTCTGCTTGATCTTGAGCCAGAGCTGAGACTGCCTGACGGGCGACGACTCGATCTGCTTCTGGCGGCATGTCCATGCAATAACCTGGAACGCCTCGAAGACGCCTGAGCAGGGTGGCCACATGCGGGCAAGGTTGCCTGTCCACCGACCGCAGATTACCCTTGAGGCACAAGCAGGCGGCACGAGAGTGCCTCCTTGTCATGTTTCCAAGCGACAACCCCAGAGGATGACTTCATGGCAATCACACTGCCTGGCTTACGAGAACGCAAACAGAAAGGCGAAAAGTTCAGCTGCCTGACCGCCTACGATGCTGCCTTCGCGCATCTGGTCAGCTCTCAGGGAATCGACGTCATTCTGGTGGGGGACTCTCTGGGCATGGTGCTCCAGGGCAAGGAAAGCACTCTGCCCGTTACTGTGGACGAGATGGCGTACCATACCGCCTGCGTGGCCCGAGGCAACCAGGGATCGCTGATCATGGTGGACATGCCGTTCATGAGTTACGACCGCCACGCCACCGCCATGGACAATGCGGCCCAGCTGATGCGCGCCGGGGCCCACCTGGTCAAGCTGGAAGGTACCGACTGGATGGCGGACACCATTGCCGCGCTGAGCGAACGGGGCATCCCTGTCTGCGCTCACCTCGGGCTCACCCCGCAGTTCGTCAACAAACTCGGCGGCTATCGCGTCCAGGGGCGCGATGCCAAGGCCGCGGACCTTATGGTGGAGCACGCCCAGAAGCTTGAAGCGGCCGGGGCCGATCTTATTCTCCTGGAGTGCGTCCCGACCCCGCTGGCCAACCGCATAACCGCCGCGGTCGAGGCGCCCGTGATCGGCATCGGCGCCGGCGCCGGAACCGATGCCCAGGTACTGGTGCTGCACGACATGCTGGGCGTGACACCGGGTCGCAGGCCACGCTTTGTGAAAGACTTCCTGGCCGAAAGTGACTCTATCCAGAACGCGGTAAAAGCCTACGACACGGCCGTAAAATCCGGCCAGTTCCCGACCTCCGAGCACGA
>SLIH01000364.1 GCA_007135745.1 Halomonas sp.
AATCTGCTCCGGAAGAGCCGGATGCCCCCGTTGCGGAGGAGCGGCCGGCCGAGCGTCCTCGTATGGCCGTGGCGGATGCGCCCATGGCGCCGGCACGGGATGTCAGCGTGCGGGATGTGGATTTCCGCCGTACCGCAGAGGGCCGGGGCAATGTGGTGATTGATTTCTCCAGTGCTCGATTCAACATGGATCTGGATGAGCGGGCTGGCCGTATCCGCCTTACCGCCGAAGGCGTGGAGCTGCCGGAGAACCTTCGCCGGCGGCTGGATGTGACGGATTTCGGTACGCCTGTGGAGCGAGTGGATGCCTATATCGAAGATGGCGATACCGTATTTGAGATTCGTCTTGCGGGCACCTATGATTTTGCCGCCTACCAGACTGATCGCCGATTCACGCTCAGTGTCGAGGAGTTGACCGAAACCGAGGCTGCCGAGCGCGAAGAAGAGCGTTTCCCCTATACAGGTGAGCGGTTGTCCCTGAATTTCCAGGACATTGAAGTGCGCTCCGTATTGCAGCTGATTGCTGATTTTACCGGACTCAATCTGGTCGCATCCGATTCGGTTACGGGTCGCATTACGCTGCGTCTGCAGAATGTGCCCTGGGATCAGGCGCTTGATATTGTTCTGCGCACCAAGGGACTGGACAAGCGTGAGATCGGTAATGTGCTGCTGATCGGTCCAGCCCAGGAGATTGCAGAATATGAGCGCCAGGAACTGGAAACCAAGCAACAGATTGCGGATCTGGCACCGGTGCAGCTGGACATCATTCAGGTCAACTACGCCAAGGCCTCAGATATTGTCTCGTTGATTGAGCGGGATGAAGAATTGGTCTCGGAGCGTGGTTTTATTTCCTCGGACGAACGCACCAACACGATCAGCGTGCGGGAGACGGCGGATAAACTTGAGCAGATTCGCCGCTTGGTCACCACCTGGGATATTCCCATCCGGCAGGTTCTGATCGAAGCACGCATTGTGCGGGCCAATACGGATGTCTCCAGCCAGATGGGGGTTGCCTGGGGCGTGAGTGGCGATGCTGACGTAGGCGATGGTCAGGGCTTCTTCGGTGGCAACCGCGGTGGACTTGGGCCCGGGGGCAGTTTCCCTTCAGACATGAATGTGGATTTCGGTGTCACGGATTCAAACAGAAGCTCGGCAGCGATCGGTTTCACCCGTGACGGATTACTTCTGGATCTCGAGCTGACGGCGCTTGAATCCGATGGTCGTGCCGAGATCGTGTCTCAGCCGAAAGTCGTGACAGCAGACCGTCAGACCGCTTCCATTCGCTCAGGTGAAGAGATCCCCTTCCAGGAGGCGACTTCGGCCGGGGCAACCAACGTGGAGTTCAAGGAGGCGGCACTGTCTCTGGAAGTGACACCTCAGATCACCCCGGATGACAACATCATCATGGATCTCCAGGTGAATCAGGACTCACGGGGGCAGGTCACGGCAGGCGTTCCCTCCATCGATACCAACTCGGTGACGACCCAGGTTCTGGTGGGTGACGGCGAAACGGTTGTGCTCGGCGGTATCTTTCAGTCCGAGGTGGCGACCAATGTGATCAAGACGCCCTTCCTCGGAGATTTGCCCTATCTGGGACGGCTGTTCCGGCGCACGGAACAGATCGACGAACGCAGTGAGCTCCTGATCTTCGTCACACCACAGATCATGGAAAGCAATCTGCTTAACCAATAGCCTTTCTGTTGGCAGGAGCTTGAGGCCACCCCATGGGGTGGCCTTTTTTTTGATGGCGGTCCTTGTGGTTATCCCGGGGCGCTCGCTGTGCTATTCTCACTGCGTTTCGTATAACCCCTGAATTCTGGTATAGCCAGCTCATGGAATTTCCAAGAAAAATTATTCTGGTTGGCCCCATGGGCGCCGGGAAAAGCACCATTGGCCGTCATCTGGGACGAGCTCTGGGTTACGTCTTTCATGATTCAGACCGGGAGATCGAATCCCGTACTGGCGCCAATATTCCCTGGATTTTCGATGTGGAAGGGGAGCCGGGATTTCGCAAACGTGAAACCAACATGATTGCGGAACTGCTGGAGAATGAGGATATTGTTCTTGCGACAGGAGGGGGCGCTGTTACCGTTCCCGAAACCAGGGCGGAGCTTGGCAAGGGCTTTGTCGTATACCTGAGAACGCCACTGTCGCTTCAGTATGAACGTACCCGACTGGATCGGAACCGACCACTGCTTCAGCATGAAGATCCCTACGGTGTGCTGGAACGACTGTTTCGGGAGAGAGACCCACTTTACACTGAAGTGGCTGACCTGGTGGTCTCGGGTGATCGGAAGGGGCCACGCGCGCTGGTCAGGCATATTATCGACCAGATCCGGCGGCAGGTTTCCTCTGGAGAAACCGCTGAGCGGGGCAGTAAGGAAGGATAGAGCTGATGCAGGCATCACAACAGAAACTCGAAGTTGATCTGGGCGAGCGCAGTTACCCCATCCTTATTGAGGATGGCAGTCTCGGCAACACGGACCTGACCCCTTTTGTCACTGGCAATCAGGTGATGATTGTTACCAATGAGACCGTCGCTCCCCTTTATCTTGAAAAAACCAGGGCCGCGTTCCCGGGCAAGCAGGTCGATCAGGTGATACTGCCGGATGGAGAGCGCTACAAGAATTGGGAAGTCCTTAATCGGATTTTCGATGCATTGCTGGAGGGCCGCCACAACCGCAAGACCACCCTGGTTGCACTGGGAGGTGGTGTTATCGGTGACATGACCGGATTCGCAGCAGCCACATACCAGAGGGGCGTCGGCTATATACAGATTCCCACCACCCTACTTGCGCAGGTGGATTCCTCCGTCGGGGGTAAGACCG
>SLIH01000227.1 GCA_007135745.1 Halomonas sp.
GTCCCGGTTTCCTCTATCAACTCATTGCTCCCGGTTCTTACGGCCAACCCTTATGATCGCTCAATGCAGCGGAGACGTAAATCTCTGTCAAGCCCGCCCTATCATGGACAGCTGCGGTAATCTTTAGTTCAATAACCCATCCCAGTCGGTAGGATTCCAGTTCAGATGTCAGCTTCTTTCACCCACGATGTACTTGTGATCGGCAGTGGCGCAGCGGGCCTGACTACGGCCCTGAGCCTGCCCCCTGATCTCCGCGTCGCGGTATTGAGCAAAACCACCATTGACAGTGGTTCCACACAATATGCTCAGGGCGGGATCGCGGCGGTACTGGACAGCAGTGACAGCGAAAATGCCCACGTTGAGGATACACTTCGTGCGGGCGCCGGACTCTGTCATGAAGATGCCGTCCGCACCGTCGTGCACCATGGCCGGGAAAGCATCGAATGGCTGATCGATCAAGGCGTTGAATTCACCCGCTCCCAGGACAATCACTACCACCTGACCCGCGAGGGTGGGCATAGCCACCGTCGCATTATTCATTCCGCGGATGCCACGGGCCAGGCTGTCTCCCAGGTGCTCTGTGATCGAGCTCGAGAGGCGGAAAACATCGAAATTTTCGAGAACCGGGTGGCGGTGGATCTCATCACCAACAAAAAGCTTTTCCTCCCGGGGAATCGCTGTGCCGGCGCCTATGTGCTCAATCGTGAAGTTCAGCATGTCGAGCTGTTCCGGGCGCGCTTCGTCGTCATTGCAACCGGGGGAGCAAGCAAGGCCTATCTCTACACGAGCAACCCCGACGGCGCCACCGGCGACGGTATTGCCATAGCCTGGCGCGCGGGGTGCCGGGTGGGCAACATGGAATTCAATCAGTTCCACCCGACCTGCCTGTACCACCCGCATGCCAAATCTTTCCTTATAACCGAAGCAGTGCGCGGTGAAGGCGGCAAACTGTTGCTACCGGACGGAAGCCGGTTCATGCACCGGTTCGACGAACGTGAGGAACTCGCACCCCGTGACATTGTGGCCCGCGCCATTGACCATGAGATGAAACGCCTGGGCGCGGATTGTCTGTATCTCGACATCAGCCACAAGCCCGCGGAGTTCATCCGTGAACATTTTCCGACCATAGAACGGCGTTGTCGTGATTTCGGAGTCGACATTACACGCGAACCCATCCCCGTGGTGCCTGCCGCCCATTACACCTGTGGTGGCATACTGGTGGACGAAAACGCCTGCACAGACATCAACCAGCTCTATGCCGTGGGTGAAGCCTCATTCACCGGCTTGCACGGAGCCAATCGCATGGCCAGCAACTCGTTGCTGGAATGCGTGGTTTTCGGTCGCCTGGCAGCGAAACATATCGCCGCTGATCATCCGCATGTTCCGGCACCCCCCCAAGCAAGGGCCTGGGACGAATCCCAGGTTCGTGATTCTGACGAAGACGTGGTGATTGCCCACAACTGGGACGAGCTGCGCCATTTCATGTGGGACTATGTCGGCATTGTGCGCACCACAAAACGCCTGCAACGGGCGAAGCATCGGGTCGACATGCTCCACAGCGAAATCCGGGAGTTCTACAGCAACTACCGGGTGACCAACGACCTGCTTGAACTGCGTAACCTGGTCACGGTCTCTGACCTGATCATATGCTCGGCCCTCCAGCGCCAGGAAAGCCGGGGCCTTCACTACACCCTGGACTATGCCGAATCGCTCCCCGACGCGCGGGACACGATTCTGGTGCCAACCAGTTACATGGCCCGTTCGGCCTGAAGCAGCCTGAGAGAACACGATGCCCGAAGATATTGAATACAAAAGACTTGTCTGGCACAGCCGACGTGGAATGCTGGAACTGGATGTGTTACTGATTCCCTTTGTCCAGGACGTCTACCCCGAACTCAATACCGACGACCAGGCCCGCTACCGGGCTTTGATCGAGTGCGAGGACAACGATCTGTTCAGCTGGTTCATGCAGCGCAGCCGGCCGGAAGATCCGGAATTGGCGCGTATAGTGGATCTGATACTGCGTCGTGTTCAGCCGGTTTGACATTCCCATTCAGCCCAGCGGGGCGATTACCATGCTGCACCTGCTGCCCTGGCTGGTTCTGGCCACACTTTCTGGTGTGACTGCGCTGCACTCGCTGTGGTTTCTGCCTCTGACCGGCGCCATTGGTATTGCCGCCCTGGTGGAGCTTCGCCGAACAGGACAGTTATGCCGCCTTTGCGTGATCGATGATCGACTTGAAGGCCACCTCCGCGACGGCAGTCAAACAAGACTCCAGGTCCTTGCTTCAACACGAACAGGCAGCGGCTGGGTTTGGCTTAGGGTGCGGAATCCGGATGGCAGAAGGCAGACCCTGCTGTTGAGTAGTCGGGCCGGTTTTCGTAATACTGGAACGGACAACCTGCGCCAGCTGATCGGCTGGCTGCGACTCAACACCTGCTGACCCACAACGAGGCATTCCATGCAGAAGCAGTTGCTTGACCTCCTCTCACAGAATGGTCTGGATCCCAATACAGCCACCGCTCCCGCACAGTTGCCCGGGAATTTCACCGCAGTGTGCAGTAACTATCGCCTCTTCCACATCAAGGGGCCGGATGCCAATCGGTTTCTTCAGGGGCAACTGACCTGCGACATCGACGAACTCACCACGCAACGGAGCCTTACCGGTGCGGCCTGTACACCCAAGGGCCGTGCCTATGCCTTATTCCGGCTGCTGCGCCTTGAGGACGACCACCTGCTGATGCGGATCCCCGAGGGCATTGCGGATGACGTCGTCACCCAGCTGCAAAAATATCTGGCTTTCTTCAAAGCCGAAA
>SLIH01000022.1 GCA_007135745.1 Halomonas sp.
GCGGCCATCCCCCGGAGAGGGTCGCCACGCGCAATTCCGGCGTCAGCCCGTACTCCTGGATGACCTGACGAATCCGTTGATCAAAGCGCCACCCATCCAGCGCATCCAGTTTTTCCTGGACCGACTGCAATGCCTTGAGGCTATCTTCACTGGCCTGTTGCGACAGCCTCGAAAACTCCTCCAGCAACCGCGCCGTTTCCGGAAAAGCACCGGCCACCACGTCCCATACCGTGCTCTCCCCTGCCTCGGGTAATTCCTGTGGAAGAACCGAAATCTCCACGCCCTCGGGGATACGCACTTCGCCTCCATCCGGGACCAGGGTTCCGGCAATGATCTTCAGAAGCGACGATTTGCCCTCGCCGTTGCGCCCCAGAAGACAGACCCGCTCGCCCCGGCTGATCCGCAACGAAGCGCCGTCCAGCAGTGGTGTCATGCCGAAGGCCAGCTGAACATTGTCCAGCGTCAGTACAGTACTCATGTCATATCTCCAGCGGCGGAACGGGCGGTCACCCGGTCCCCCAGATTCAGTGTTCCGGTGCCCTCGTGAACGGCATTCACTCCAAAAATCACCCCTGACGGGTTGCTACGATAGCGTGCCAGTGTGCGCAGCGGCTCCTGATCGGGTTCTGGCGCGCCGGTGTCGGGATCCAGGGTGGTCACTTTACATCGGGTGCACGGTTTAACCAGCCTGAGTGTAATGGAGCCGATATGGAGGCTCGCCCACGCATCTTCCATAAAGGGTTCCGGGCATTCCACAACAATCCCCGGGCGAAAACGCCTGACGTCCAGTCGCCTGCCGCTCCATCGCTCAAGCTGCGCCAGCGAACCCGTTGTTGTCACAAGGAACGGGAATCCGTCGGCAAAGGACACGGGACAGGAGCGGTTTACCCACTGCCGGGACACTGGCCGACACCCGGGCAGATCCATATAGACCCACCGCACGGGAATGCCCAGATACCGGCTCATCGCGTTGGCGGGCTCGGGGGAACTCTTGCGTGCGGGAACCTGGTCCGACCAGACCTGCACATCGATCGAGTGCTGCCCTGGCTCAAGCACTTGCCAATCACCTCCGGGGACTTTCAACCACACCATGGCATCGTGAGCAGACTGACGAACCCTGACCCGGGTCAGCTGTGGAAAGCGGCGCTGGGTTACGAAACCACCCTGCTCATCAACCAGCATCCAGCGACGATCCCCCGCCGGCCCCAGCACATCAAGAGGTAGTGATGAGACGGACAACCCGGGGAGAGACTTGCAGGGGTAGCGATAGAGGGCCTTTATTTTCATGTCGCACAGGATACCCGGTGCGACGCCTCAGGTCAGCAGGAAGGCGATTCAAAGGTAATCAGCGTTTGCTGCTACCACGGATGTAGTCCTGGACCAGCACCGCCAGTTCATCCGGACGGAACTTGGAAAGGAAATCGTCACAACCCACCTCTTTAACCATCGCCTTATTGAAGCTACCACTGAGTGAGGTGTGCAGCACGACGTGGAGATCCTTCAGGCGCGGGTCATTGCGGATTTCCGTTGTCAGCCTGTAGCCATCCATTTCGGGCATTTCGGCATCGGTGACCACCATGAGCAACGCCTCATCAACCCGATCATGCTCTTCGGCAAGATCTTTCAGAAGCTGCAGTCCCTGGGCGCCGTTGGTGGCACTGATCACCTCCAGCCCAACCTTTTCCAGGGTATCGCGCGCCTGATTGAGCGCCACGGGAGAATCATCCACTACCAGCACCTTGCGTGTGGCTGCGGAATCCAGCGCCTCTCTGTCCAGCAGGTCCTCGGGGACGTCGGTTGAATAGCCCACGATCTCGGCCAGCACTTTTTCCACGTCGATGATTTCGACCAGTTGATCCTCATACCGTGTGATCGCAGTGAGGTAGTGCATGCGCCCGGTCTGACGGGGCGGCGCCTCAATGTCTTCCCAGTTCATGTTGACGATATGCTCAACGCCACCGATCAGAAACGCCTGGACCGTACGGTTGTATTCAGTCACCACGATATTGGAATCTTCATTGAGCTCGAGCGGCGGCATCCCAATGGCCTGGCTCAGATTGATCACCGGGACACTGCTTTCACGGATGTAGGTCACGCCGGCAATGGCTGGATGACTCTGAGGAATGGATGTGAGCCTGGGCAGGCGGATAACCTCACGAACCTTGAACACATTGATCGCAAACAGCTGCCGCCCCCGGAGCCGAAACAGCAGGAGTTCGAGGCGGTTGCGCCCAACCAGTCTGGTTCGCTGGTCCACCGAATCAAGAACACCCGCCATCTTTACGCCCCCGCCATTGTGAGAAAATACAATCACAAGTGTAGCCCATTGAGGCGAGCGCGAATGTTCAAGTGAAAATCCGGGTATCAGACACAAAAAAACCCGGCATAAGCCGGGTTTCTGGAATCTGGAGCGGGAAACGAGATTCGAACTCGCGACCCCAACCTTGGCAAGGTTGTGCTCTACCAACTGAGCTATTCCCGCCTGACGGGAGACCAGCTGCGATGTCTCCCAACGGCGAAGCATTCTACGGATTCTGCCGTTATCGTCAATACCCTGCGCCCAAATAGTTCATACCTCCTGGCTTCAGACTCTCCACCGCGATCCGTCCGAACCAAGCCCCTGCGTTGCCATTTATCACAGGCCATCACACAACGGGTCGGTTTCAATCAAACACTTTCTGGCCGTTATGTGTTAAATTGGCCCCCTTTCGTTACGGTCCAAGCGAGAGGCACATGGTTCGATCCGAGGAAGCGTTCAATTTCTACTCTCACCTGCTCGGTATGATTGCCGCTGCAGTAGGCACTTTTTTCCTGA
>SLIH01000215.1 GCA_007135745.1 Halomonas sp.
CCTGTGTTCCCTGGATGAGCAATGCAGGCGTGGTGATCGTTTGCCGCATCAGGCGCCGGGAGATGCGAGCGGACCTGGAAAACCCCGGAATCGCCCGGTAATAGCCCAGTGCCGCCTGCAGCACGCCAGGGCGGGCCAGGGTTGCCTTGATGCTGTCGGCCACGTCCTCCGGCATGGTCCAGTCCGGGCTCCAGCTGGACCAGAGCTCATCGATGAAGCGCCAGTTGTCCCGGGGCAGACGCCGCTCCGGTAACCGGGGCAGCCAGAAATACTGGATATACCAGGCATTGCGAACGTAGCCGGGTGCTTTCAGCAGGGCCCGGCTCAGGCTGAGGCCGTAAGGAATCGTCAGGGTTGTCAGTGAGCGGAACAGCTCAGGGTATTGGCGCACCAGAGCGTAGGCGGTCAGTGCTCCCCAGTCGTGGCCGACCAGGTGGACGGGCTGATCTTGCTGGCCCAGATCTGAGCGCAATTGCCTGATGAGCGCTGCCGTGCGATTGGCCACGCGCTCAAGTGTATAGGCTTCACGGTTGTCACCGATTCCGGCGGGAATGGAGCCGGCTTCATAGCCCGGTAGCAGGGGGCAGGCAACGGTATAGCCCGCGTCGCGCAGTGGGGCGGCTTGATGGCGAAAGCTGAGCGCGTTATCCGGAAAGCCGTGCAGGCAGATCACCAGAGGGCTGCCGGCTGTGTTGGACCGGGCCACCAATACCCGGGACCGGAAGCGCCCTTCACGGGGAATCCGGTAATCCACAACCTCCTGGCTCATGCCCCACTGGGCTGCAATAGCTTCCATAGGGTCTCAGAAAGTAAACATGGCGCCCAGCATGGGTTGATAGACCGGGGTTTCGCTGTAGCCGATCACGTCGCTGTCCACGCCCGCTACCATGCGCACGGCGCCGGTCACCGCGAAATGCCGGGCAAGTTGACGCTCATAACCGACCTTGCCGACAAAGCCTATGCTGTCATCGTGGTCGGCATCGTAGTAGCCCGCACCGGCCTGGAACCACACGCCGCTGAAGCGGCGGCCCAGATAATGTTTGTAGCCTACATCAATCACGTCCAGGCGGTCGCCGCTGGCGTATCCGAAGGCAACCGCACCGGAATGTCCGGCGGGCGTCTGGACGAACAGATTGAACAGACCGTCGGGGTCCTGGTTCTGGTCGACAAAGCGGATGACGTCCGTTCCCAGTGCAAAACCCGAGCCCTGGGCGGCGGGTGCTATAACGAGAAGCAGGGGAAACAGTAACCGGACCATACGATGTGAAAACATACAACTTCCTCTTGGGGGCCGACGCGGATTATAAGCCCGGATGGTAGCCGAGCCACTCTGTGCTTTCCAGCACAGAGGATACGCGGCATGCTGTGGTGAATGCCTTTAGATGGGGTTACATTGGGTTCATGCTTGAGCTTGCGGTTGTCGCCTTTACGACGTTTTTTATCACCATTGGCCCAGTGGATGTGGCCTTTGTGTTCGCCGTGCTTACAGCAGGGGCCAGCCCGCAGCGACGGCGCCTTATGGCGTTTCGCGGTGTTCTCGTCGCGACCCTGATACTGCTGCCCTTTGTATTTCTTGGAGAGAGCGTACTGACCTGGATGGGAATTTCACTTCCGGCGCTTCAGACCGCCGGTGGCATTCTCCTGCTGTTGATCGGCATTGATATGGTGTTTGCGCGAAGCTCTGGTGGGGTGTCGACCACCAAAGAGGAGACGCGGGAGGCGCGAGGGCGTGACGACATTTCCGTATTTCCTCTGGCCACGCCCCTGCTGGCGGGTCCGGGGGCCATGGGAGCGGCCGTGTTGCTGATGACCCGGGCTGGCGGTGATTGGCTGGTACAGGCCATTGTTGTTTTCATGCTGCTGGCCGTGATGCTTCTGGCGCTGGTATGCCTGCTTCTCGCGACACGTATCCAGCGTTTTCTCGGCGCAACGGGGGCCCATGTTCTGACGCGCGTTCTGGGGATTCTTTTGTGTGCGCTGGCCGTACAGTTTGTGTTTGATGGTATTGTAGCGAGCGAGATTATGAACCCCGGTAACGAGAGCACAACAGTGAGGCCTGAGACTCTATGAAGGTCACCCTGGATCTGGACAAACTGCTGGAAGAGAACCGCATAACCAGTGAGGAATACCAACGCCTGCAGGAGCTGGGTGCCCGTGGCACCGGGCGTGTGGCTTTCAATGTGCTGGTGGCTTTTGGTGTGATCGCGGTCAGCGGTGCCACCCTGGCGCTGGCGCCGACGCCGTTCACGGCGATTCTGATTGGCCTGATCGTCGGCGGGGGAGGGCTTGCGCTGCAATGGCTGCGGGACAGTCGCTGGAAATTGCTGGCCGTCGTCTGCGTGGTGATTGGTGCGCTGTTGTTCGGGGGCGGTGTGGTCGTCATGGCGCGTGGAGACGTCGCGGCTTTCCTGCTGGTTACGCTGGTCTACGCCGGGGCGGGTGCGATGGCCGGGAGCGCGCTCCTTGTGGTGCTCTCTGTTCTGTCCTTGTCCGCCGCCATGGGCGCGTTTACCGGGTATTTTCATGCGACTTATTATCTGGGTATTCCGGAACCGAGTCTGACGGTTCTTGTTTTTTCTCTGCTCGGCGCTGCCCTGTGGTGGGCGTCGCTCCGAGTCCCGTCATCCTGGCAGCGGTTGGCTTCGGCAGCGCTGATGGCCTGCGTGTTCGTCACCAATTTCGGGTTCTGGGTGGGATCACTCTTCGGTGACCGATTTATGGCCGGCGAGGTTGCGATTGCACCCTGGATTTTCTCGGTACTCTGGGCGCTTGCCCTGATCGCGCTAGCGCTCTGGGCCTGGTGGCGGAACC
>SLIH01000108.1 GCA_007135745.1 Halomonas sp.
CACGGCGGCGAGGTCAGCGTAGTGGTCGGTGCCCACGTGTTCCAGCATGCCGACCGAGACAAAGCGGTCGTAGGTGCCGGAAATATTGCGGTAGTCATCAAGAACATATTCGACCTGTTCATCCAGGCCTTCGGCTTTGGCTTTCTCCCGGGCAAAGTTCACCTGTTCGCGGGAAATGTTGAACGCCTTGACCTTCACGCCGTAGTTCTTCGCCATGTAGCGCGCCAGGCCACCCCAGCCACAACCGGCTTCCACCACGGTCTGGCCCGGTTCGAGCCGCAGTTTTCGGCAGACCAGCTCGAGCTTGGCCAGTTGAGCCTGCTCCAGGGTGATGCCGGGCTCTTCGTAGTAAGCACAGGTGTATTGCATGGCTGCCTTGTCCAGCCAGAGGCTGTAGAAGTCGTTGCCCAGATCGTAATGGTGGTGAATGTTGTCCTTGGCCTGTTTCAGGCTGGTGGAGCGTGGTGCCTGGTTGCGCCAGAAAAGGCGCAGAAACAGTGGCAGTTGTTCCTGGGCGCGGCTTGTGGCCCGGTAGATGTCCGCCAGAAGTTCCGGCAGGTCCCCTTCCACCTCCAGTCGGCCTTCGCTGTAAAGGTCTCCAAAGGCGAGGTTGGGGTTGGTCATCAGTTCATAGAGAGCCGGACGGTCGGCGACGTGAAGGATATAGCGGATTTCCTGATCGCCCTCGGGTAGTACGCGGTCCGTGCCCCATAGATCCAGGGCGATGGGTGGCTGTCCGGCCAGTGACAGAAACTTCTCCGCCATCCAGCGTTCCGGAGCCAACGGCGTTCCCGCGGGTTGAAAGACCAGATCGGTCAGAGACAGGTTGCTGCGGCGCTCGGGTGCGGTGACGCCGTTTTGATTCCGTGTAGGGCTTGTGTTTTCCATTCCTGTGCCTCCCAGCATTGTTTTTATTTATCGCTTCATCGATTAGGTCCTACCAAGGGCTTGATCGTTACTTCTGGCGATGTCGTTTACTCCGCACATTATGAGTCAGTATAGAAACCAATTGAGTTCGGCGGCAATAGTCTGTGTGTGGTGTTATGGACTGGCCGTAAGAATCAGGGCTTAATGTCTCTAATTTGAATATGCGCATAACCATATATATAATGGCCCTGTAACCCGTGCACTATTGGATGTCTTCAAGAGTCTTCAGACCAATGTCATCGTTTATGGTGGGGCCTCCTGGTCCGGTTCGTGGTACAGGCAACAGGATTCGCATCGAATGAATATTCTTTTTCTGTGCACGGGGAATTCATGTCGTTCCCAGATGGCGGAAGGTTTTCTCCGGGCAATGGCCGGCGACAGGGTGGAGGTGCAGTCAGCGGGGATTGAAGCCCATGGCAAGAATCCACAGGCGATCAAGGTGATGGATGAGGTAGGCATTGATATCCGTGGGCAGGAGTCAACCGCCATCACTGAAGAGATGCTCAATGTCGCGGACCTGGTGATTACCGTCTGTGGTCACGCTGATGAACATTGCCCGATTCTGCCGTCTGGAACCCGATGCCTTCACTGGCCCATAGCGGATCCGGCGAAGGCAACGGGAACGGACGAGGAAGTGCTTGTGCAGTTCCGTGTCATACGGGATGAAATCCGTGCGCGGGTAGATTTTCTGATCGATGAAGAATTAATCGGGGGTAAGGCGTGAACGCAACGGATGACACACCGAACATCAAGGAGGGCATGGGGCTGTTTGAGCGCTACCTGTCGGTGTGGGTTGCATTGGCCATTGTCATCGGTATCGCCCTGGGACAGTTTGCACCCGGGGTACCGCAAGCCCTTTCGCGCTTTGAGTACGCGCAGGTGTCCATCCCGGTGGCGATTCTTATCTGGGCCATGATCTTCCCCATGATGGTGCAGATTGATTTTGGCTCCATCCTCGGCGTGAGGCGACAACCCAAGGGCCTTTTCATCACCACCACGGTCAACTGGCTGATCAAACCGTTTACCATGTTTGCCATCGCCTGGTTTTTCCTGATGATCGTTTTTGCGCCTTTCATCGCCGAGGATCTGGCAAGGGAATATCTGGCGGGTGCGATACTTCTGGGGGCCGCCCCCTGTACCGCCATGGTGTTTGTCTGGAGTTACCTGACGCGTGGGGATGCCGCCTATACGCTGGTGCAGGTTTCCGTCAACGACCTGATCATGCTGTTCGCTTTTGCACCCATCGTCATGGTGCTGCTGGGGCTGTCTGACATCATCGTGCCCTGGGATACCATCGCCCTGTCAGTGTTTCTCTACATTGTCATTCCTCTGGGCGCAGGCTATGCAACGCGTCGGCTGGTGATCCGCTACAAGGGTATTGAGTATTTCGACAACGTGTTCATGAAGCGTCTGGGGCCGGTCACACCCATTGGCCTGATTCTGACCCTGGTGTTGCTTTTCGCGTTCCAGGGTGAGGTCATTCTGCAGAACCCTCTGCACATCGCATTGATCGCGGTACCCCTGATCCTCCAGACCGTTCTGATCTTTTTTATCGCTTATGGTTGGGCCAAAGCCTGGCACGTGCCCCACAATGTGGCCGCACCCGGCGCCATGATAGGCGCCAGCAACTTCTTTGAACTGGCCGTGGCTGCTGCCATTGCGCTGTTTGGGTTGCAGTCCGGGGCGGCGCTGGCCACTGTGGTCGGGGTGCTGGTGGAAGTGCCGCTGATGCTGGGGCTTGTGTGGATCGCCAACCGTACGCGACATCACTTTCCTGTGGCTCATGAGGGGCAGTCATGAGCGTTCTGCGGATTTATTTCGCCCGTCTTGTGATGGCATTGCGCTTTTGGTGAATAGGAAATAGAGAATGTTTGGCA
>SLIH01000038.1 GCA_007135745.1 Halomonas sp.
AGTGGACCGGTTCGCCGCCGGGTACCTGCTTGGCCACATTCCCCTGGCCACCAACTCATCCTTCTACGTGTTCGGCGGAATCAGCCATTTCAAGGGCACATTCACCCGGCCCGACGACAGCTCAATCACTGATAAAGAAGAAGGCGGGTCATTTGGCGCTGGGTATCAGATCAACTTCGGACGAACCTTTGGCCTGAATCTGGAGTACGCCCGCTACATTGACCAGAACAATAACCGGTTGACCGGTTACACGCTCGGAGCCCAGGTTTTCTTCTGAAGAACCTGTGCCGGGCCCGTCCAGGTGTCCGGCATTTCAGCTCTTGAGCCGGTAGCCGGTGCGGAATATCCACCAGACAATGGTAAGGCAGATCAGCATGAACAACAGGGTCATGCCAAGACTGACCATTATCGGCACGTCGGATACCTCGAAGAAACTCCATCGGAAACCGCTGATCAGATAAACCACCGGATTAAAAAGCGATACGGTCTGCCAGAAGGGCGGCAGCACATCCAGGGAATAGAAGGTGCCACCCAGGAAGGTCAGCGGAATCACCAGCAGCAGCGGGACAATCTGGAGCTGTTCAAAATCCTCGGCCCAGATCCCGACGATGAAACCGAAAAGACTGAAGGTAAACGCTGTCAACACAAGGAACGTCAGCATCAGCAAGGGATGGGCAATCTGAAGGTCAACAAACAATGACGCCGTGATCAGGATGATAAAGCCCAGTATCAGTGACTTGGTAGCGGCGGCCCCCACATAGCCGATCACCACCTCCATATAGGAAACCGGCGCCGATAGAATTTCATATATGGTTCCGGTGAAGCGGGGAAAGAAAATTCCGAATGCCGCATTGGAGACACTCTGGGTCAGCAGCATAAGCATGATCAGACCCGGCACGATGAAGGGACCGTAGGCAATGCCATCGATTTCCTCAACACGCGAGCCTATCGCCGCACCAAAAACAACAAAATAAAGGGACGTGGTCACGACCGGGGATACAATGGTCTGCATCCAGGTACGGGCCGCCCGGGCCATCTCAAACCGATAGATTGCGTAGATACCGCGCAGATTCATTATTGGTTGACCAGATCCAGAAAAATGTCTTCGAGAGAGCTTTGGGTGGTGTAGAGATCGGTGAAGCGTATGCCCGCCTGCCCCAGATCATGCAGTAGATCGTCGATGCCCGTGCGCACAAGCTCTCTGTCATAGGTATAAACCAGGCTGCTGCCACCTTCCGAAAGCATCAGATCGTAACCGGAAAGTTCATCGGGAACCCGTGAAAGGGGCTCACGCAACTGCAGGACCATCTGTTTGCGCCCGAGTTTGCGCATAAGCTGGGCCTTCTCCTCCACCAGCATGATCTCGCCCTGGTTGATCACCCCGATGCGATCCGCCATCTCCTCGGCTTCCTCGATGTAATGGGTGGTGAGAATCACGGTCACACCCGATTCACGGAGGTAACGCACCGTCTCCCACATCCCCTGGCGCAACTCCACGTCCACACCCGCAGTCGGTTCATCAAGAAAGAGAATGGCCGGTTCATGGGCAAGCGCCTTGGCAATCAACAGTCGGCGTTTCATACCGCCTGAGAGCATGCGCAGCTGACTGTCCTTTTTTTCCCACAGGGACAGATCCCGCAACACCTTCTCCAGATAGGCATCGTCCGGCGGCAGTCCGAAAAGCCCGCGTGTGAAACGCACGGTGGTCCAGACATGCTCAAAGGCATCCCGGGTCAGTTCCTGGGGCACCAGCCCTATCCGCGAGCGTGCCTGACGATAATCGCGGACAATATCGTAGCCATCGACCTTCACGCTGCCGGAACTGGCGGTAACGATACCGCAGATAATGCTGATCAGTGTGGTTTTACCGGCCCCGTTGGGCCCCAGAAGAGCAAAGATTTCGCCCTTGTTGATCGTCAGGTCGATGTCGCGGAGTGCCCGGAAGCCCCCCTCGTATGTCTTTTCCAGATTCCGAACTTCGATGATCGGAGTCAAACGAGCACCTCATTTGTTCAGGAAAACGGCTCGTCATCAGCCGCTACGAATCATATCCACCGGCAGGAGGGTTTCGTGAATGACGGCTTCCGCACTGCCATAATAGGCATCCAGCCTTTCCTCCCAGGCCAGAATCAATTCACCACGCATGCTCTGCTCAAGCTCCGAAAGACTGGCGCGCAGCGCCTCCTCCAGCTCATTACGGTTCAATGACTCATCAAGCTGCAGAAGTGCCGCATCCACGGTGAGCCAGGCGACGGCGCCGGAAACCAGAGCGCAACCCAAAGCAGCGGGGCCAGCCGGCGCGCATAGGGTAGCACCACCAGCAGCTGCTGTCGCCCCACGCCCTGCCGCGCGACCCGCCCCACGAGCCGCGGCCGCTCGCCCTCCGGCGGCGGCACGGCGATGCACTGCCCGCCAGATGACGGGTGCGGCCGCCACGCCACCCGCAGCAACGCCACCCGTTGCTGCGCGGGCATGAAGTGCCTGCTGTTCACGTTCAATCAGCTCCGCGAGCAGCCCGTCCAGCTCAATCCGTGTCCGTTCGTGTCCGGCATCAGATGCCCGTTCCGGCAGCGGGGCAGGTACGCGATGAGGCTGAAGGGATGCCTGTAAAGCAGCCAACCAGCCGTCGCGGCCTTGCTCCACCGCACGATCCACGGTCCCCGAAAGCTGGATATCCAACAGTTCCAGTTCCTGCGCCCAGAATTCTTCCGGGAACAGCATTTCTCCCGCCTTCTCCGCGAGGTAGTCATCGCCACCAAAATTGAGCCCGCTGCGCGCAGCCATGAACAGGCGCGTGTATTCA
>SLIH01000181.1 GCA_007135745.1 Halomonas sp.
GGGTCCGCGGACCCTGAGCCACTTTCTCCGGCCCAAACAAGGGTGAGAAGCCTGTCAGAAACGCCTCCGGGTTGGTGGCCCAATGGCTGTCATTGGCATTCTGAACCCAATCGGAACGTACCAGTTGGGGCCGCTTATCAAACGGCATGAGACCGCCGCATTCCCCTTCCACCCAGTCATCACGAGAAGTGTCGCCCTCAAGGAGCGTCAATCCATTCTCGAAAAGCTGATTGAACGCCGAACTGGCAAATCGCTTGCCTTTGATAACAGTCAGCGTCTGACTGGACAGGTTCGGCACCGAGGTGCTGTCGATGTAATAGGCATTACCCTGATCATCCGCATAAGTGGTGTTGGTCCAGAGGGTACTGCCGCATTCGCGGAACACATCACGGAACTCGTCCAGATTGCTGGCACGGCTCATCTGCAGCCAGGTGTCCAGAAGGTCATTGGTGTCCGCGTTGGCATCACGATAGGTGAAGGCTGTGCCCGCATCACCCCACTTCGGCAAGCCGCCCTGAGTGACCGCATTGGCTGAGATCATGGGGCCGTACTCGGAGAAATAGAAGGTCCGCTCCAGCTCAATCGGTTCGGGCGCTCCTGTGTTCACCTCGATGGTGAAGGTTTCCGAGGTAATGGGCCTTTCCTCGCCATCCTTGATATAGGTGAGATCGTCCCCGTCCTTCAGGGTTAACTCGTAGAGCGTAAAGCGCCGGCTGGTGCTGACGGTATGGGACCAGGCCAGGTTTTCATTGAAATTGATCAGGGGCACCGCAGTTCCCAGCAGCCCTGCACCGTTGACATTGAGGTAGCCCGGTACCGTCATCTGCATCTGGTATAGCCTGCGCGGCCCGGTATAGGGGAAATGCGGATTCGCCAGAAGTCCCCCCCGGCCCGCGCTGGACATCTCGCTGCCGATACCCCAGGCATTGCTGGCCAGGCCGGTGTCCTGATAATTCTCGCGCTGAGCAGCATGGGTGCGGGCAGCGGAGCCGACGTTGGCAACAAAGTCCAGTTGGCCTGGGTGTTTCCCGAGCGCCACCGGTGTCGGTTGAGCCTGGCTCGAGTCTTCTCCCGGTATGGCAATAAACAACGGGCCATCGGCAAAGAGACCACCGCTGGCAAACTGCGCCACCATCCGGTAATGAGCCAGCAGGTCCGTGGGTTCGATTTCCTTGACCCAGGGCTGCTCCCGACACTCCTGAGGGAGATTGGATGGGTCAGTCTCACCCACATACTGGTTGTAGCCAGCAGTAAATCCCTTAATCAGCGCCTGCCCTTCGGGGCTCATGGCTTCAAATTCTTCCTCTGCCCCGCTTAGGATCCGCTGGGCCTTAAAGGTGAAGTCGTTGATGACGTTGAGATTGTCCTGGGCTGCTGCATCACGATGCGGACCAAAGTATTTGGCCCGCTCACTGCGCGCCTTGACGATGGCCTCGGCCAGATAACAGACATTGTCCTTGGTCTGGGCATAGCCTGCTCCATATGCGGCCGAACCCAGATCATCCGCCTTGACGTGGGGAACACCATTGGTGGTGCGGCGAATGGTTGCTTCGAAGTTGCCATCCTCGGGCAATAGGGGGGCCTCGCTCACGGGTTCCGAAGAACTCGAAGAGCTGCCACCGCACCCGGTAAGAAAACCTCCGGTTGCTACCAGCAGCGCTGGTACAACCCCCACCATTACGAATAGAGGCCCCCGGCGGGGCCCGTGTCCATTATTCATTTTATCTATCCTTATTGTGATTGTTGTAATGGCGTGCGCCCTTGATTTTCACCTCTACGCCGCCATCTTGAGTCTAACAGGAGGCGTTTTATGCACGATAGGGTTCCATTAATAAGTGCTTCTGCTCCCCACCACAGAATCCTTCACAGGCCCACGCAGATGGGCTATGGTCAATCTGAGACCGGTGCAATTCTTCCGGGAATTCAGTCACTTCTCACAAGGAGAGGCTTCATGAACAACCCGCATTTCACCATGCCGAAGGTTCGGATTCTCGTCGCCGATGCCAGTAAGGCTCGGTTTTTCAAGGTAGAAAGCCCCATGGGGGAATTAATCGAATTGGAGACAGCAGTGAATCCGAAGGGGCGCCTGCATAACGGCGACATTGCCGCGGACCGACCGGGTCGGCAGGCGGACAGCATGGATGTCGGGCGAAGTGCCATGGAAGAGCCCACGGAGCCCAAGGAAGCGGAAGTGCAGAAATTTGCCAGAGAGCTCGCACACAAACTGGAAAGCATGCGGTCTTCGGGCGAGATGGAAAAACTCTATCTGGTGGCCCCACCGAGATTTCTGGGTGAATTGCGCAAGCACCTGAAACATGATGTCAGGGAGATAGTTGCCGAGGAAATCAGGAAGGATGTCTCGCAGCTGCAGGTGCGGGATTTGCGCAAGCACCTGCCCGAGCGGCTCAAATAGTCAGGCTTGTTTGAATAGGCTGGAACAAAAAGGCCGGGCATTATGCCCGGCCTTTTTGATCGCAGCTGTCGCTGCTCCTGCGCCAGATATCAGCCTCTCCCCTAGAGTTTTCGGCCCTTGGAGGCGGCGATGCGCAGGCGCAGGGCGTTGAGTTTGATGAAGCCTTCGGCGTCTTTCTGGTCGTAGGCGCCCTCGTCTTCCTCAAAGGTGGCGACCTTCTCGTCGAACAGGGAGTCCTCGGAGCGACGACCCAGCACCGACACATTGCCCTTGTAGAGCTTCAGGCGCACGTCGCCGTTGACCACGCTCTGGGTCTCGTCGATCAGTGCCTGCATGGCGCGGCGTTCGGGGGACCACCAGTAGCCGTTGTAGAGCAC
>SLIH01000351.1 GCA_007135745.1 Halomonas sp.
AGCTACTCAAAGCCATCGACGAGGACAAGCTGACACTGCCTACTCTGCCCGAGGTGGCCCTCAAGGTACGGGACATTGCGGAATCGCCCGATTCCTCAATCGCCGAGCTGACAGAGATCATAAGCCAGGATGCCGCCATGTCCGCGCGCATGGTTCGGGTCTGTAACAGCCCGTTGTTCCGCGGCTCGCGGGAAATCAACAACCTCAACATGGCGGTAAGCCGTCTGGGCATGAACTATACAGCCAATCTGGCCATGGGTCTGGCGATGGAGCAGATGTTCCAGGCCACATCCGATATGGTGGACCGCCGACTGCGCTCAATCTGGCAGCGCAGCACGGAAATTGCCGGCGTGGCACATGTTCTTGCGCAGCATTACACGAACCTCAAGGCCGACCAGGCGACACTGGCGGGCCTTATTGCCATGATTGGCGCACTGCCCATTCTGCGTTTTGTCGAAGACAACGATGTCCGTATCAACAATGTGATGCTGGACAACCTCATTGATGAGCTGCACCCAGTCATCGGAGACCGCATTCTTGAGCGCTGGGATTTCCCTCGCGAACTGCGCAATGTTCCTTCGGAACACGTCAACTTCAAACGCAATATCCCCGAGCCGGACTACGCCGACGTGGTGATGGTTGCCAATCTGCAGCTGCTTGCCGGAAGCGACCATCGCTACGCAGAGATGGACTGGAATGAGATCAGTGCATTCGGGCGCCTGGGCCTGGATCCCAACGTGGATTTCGCGGAAGAAGAAGACCTCAGCGCTGAGATGGACGCGGCCATGGCCCTGCTGCGCCATGAATAATACCGGAGCACATTGGCCGCGGAAGAGCCCAATTATTCCGTGGCCGCTTTCCTGCTGAGATAGCGTTTCACCAGACTTTCCCGCTCCGGCAGGGCCCAGTTGACTCCGGACCGCCCCTTATCCCGCAGCCATTGGTTCGCCTGCGAGAAATATCGCCCTCCGAAAAACCCCCGGTGCGCCGACAATGGCGAAGGATGGGGCCCTTCCAACACCAGATGCCGGCTACGATCAATAAAGCTGCCTTTCTTCTGGGCGTAGCTGCCCCAGAGCATAAAGACCACGGCCTCACGCTCGGCATTGAGATGTTCAATGACACGATCCGTAAAGGTTTCCCAGCCCTGCCCGCGATGGGAGCCAGCATCCCCCTGGACCACGGTCAGCACGCTGTTGAGCAGCAGCACCCCCTGTTCCGCCCAGGGTTGAAGGCAGCCGTGATCAGGCACCGGCACGTCCAGATCCGACTTGAGTTCCTTGAAGATATTCACCAGTGAAGGCGGTACAGCCACATCAGGTCGCACACTGAAACACAGCCCATGTGCCTGCCCGGGGCCGTGATAGGGGTCCTGCCCGAGGACAACCACCGAAACATCATCAAACGCCGTGGTATTCAAGGCATTGAAACACAGCGAAGCTCTGGGATAGAGCGTTTTCCCCGCCTGTTCCTCCGCCGCCAGGAACTCGCCCAGCGACTGCATGTAGGGCTGGGAGAATTCAGGCTCAAGCCGTTCCCGCCAGCCGTTACCCGGTTTCAGATGACTGAGCAGCGCTTGCGTGGCCGGATGCATAAGCTCACTTCCCGGGGCGCATCGCTGGAAACAGAATAACGTCCCGTATCGAAGGGGAATCCGTCAGCAGCATCACCAGCCGGTCGATGCCGATCCCCTCGCCCGCGGTGGGCGGCAGACCGTGCTCAAGGGCAATGATGTAGTCCTCGTCGAAGAACATCGCCTCATCGTCCCCGGCTTCCTTCTCGGCCACCTGTTCCCGGAACCGCTCCGCCTGGTCCTCGGCATCATTGAGCTCGGAGAAACCATTGGCGATTTCCCGGCCTCCAATGAAAAGCTCAAAGCGTTCGGTGACGGAAGGATCATCGTCGCAACGCCTCGCCAGAGGGGAAACCTCGGTCGGGTAGCGGGTGATGAAGGTAGGTTGAATGAGCTTCGACTCTGCCGTTTCTTCGAAAATTTCCGTCTGTATCCGGCCCAGCCCCCAGCTGTCACGTACTTCGATGCCAAGACGCGCCGCAGCTTCGGCCGCCTGAGCGCGGTCCGAAAGCATGTCATCCGTGAGTTCCGGATTATGGGCCAGGATTGCCTCCTTGACCGTCAGGCGGGGGAAGGAGGTGCTGAAATCATAGTCAATGGTTTCCACCACTTCCCCTTCGCTGTCGCGCACGGTGTTGGTGAAACGCCCCTCGCCGAAAATCTTCTCCGCCAGTTCCCGCAGCATGCCCTCGGTCAGGTCCATCAGATCGTTGTAGTCCGCGTAGGCCTGGTAGAACTCAAGCATGGTGAATTCCGGGTTATGCCGTGTGGACAGCCCCTCATTGCGGAAATTACGGTTGATCTCAAAGACCCGCTCAATGCCGCCCACGACCAGTCGCTTCAGATAGAGCTCTGGAGCAATACGCAGATACATATCAATATCCAGCGCATTGTGGTGGGTAACAAAGGGGCGTGCGGCAGCGCCCCCCGGTATGGTCTGCAGCATGGGCGTCTCGACCTCAACGAAATCACGGCCTGCCAGGTAAGCGCGCATTAGGTTCACCACCTGGGAGCGGATCCGGAACGTTTCCCGGGTCTCCTCGCTCATGATCAGGTCAAGGTAACGCCGGCGATAGCGCAGCTCCGGGTCCACCAATCCCTTGTGCTTTTCAGGGAGAGGACGCAGCGCCTTGGTCAGCAGGACATACTCTTCCATCACCACATAGAGGTCACCGCGCCCGGACTTGGACAAGGTGCCCCGCACCCCAACGATGTCGCCCAGATCCCAGTTGCGCGTGGCTTTCTGCACCGCCTTGTCGGCGTAGATCTGAATGCGGCCACTCATGTCCTGAAGGACCTTGAACATCTTACGGTCGAGCATCAGCCGTCCCGCAACCGCCACGGTCAGATTCAGCTCCGCAAGCTCTTCCTTGCTGTAGTCGCCGTAGCGTGCCTGCAGATCCGCCGCCGTGCTGTCCCGGCGAAAATCATTCGGAAACGGGTTGTCGCTGGCCTCACGCAGCTGTTTGAGCTTGTCCCGGCGCTCGGCAATGAGACGATTTTCTTCCTGGGCGACGCTGGTATCGGTGCTATCGGTCATGGTGGATCACTTCTGCCTTTGGTTTCGTCACTGGCCCGCATGGCCGCCGGTTACAGCCCTTGCTTCAGGCTTGCAATGATGAACTGATCGAGGCTGCCATCGAGTACCTGCTGGGTGTTGCTTGTCTCCACCTTGGTTCTCAGGTCCTTGATGCGCTGATCATCCAGAACGTAGGAGCGAATCTGACTGCCCCACCCGATATCGGATTTGCTCTCCTCGGCGGCCGCCTTTTCCTCATTGCGCTTCTGCAGCTCAAGCTCATAGAGCTTGGCCCGCAACTGCTTCATCGCCTGATCTTTGTTGGAGTGCTGTGAGCGCCCGCTCTGGTTCGCCACCACGACACCGGTTGGCAGGTGTGTGATCCGCACGGCGGAATCCGTGGTGTTAACGTGCTGACCACCAGCCCCCGAGGCCCGGTAAACATCGATGCGCAGATCCGAGGGATCAATCTCGATCTCGATGTTGTCATCAATCTCCGGCGATGCGAAGACTGCCGCAAAGGAGGTATGGCGACGGTTACCGGAATCAAACGGCGACTTGCGCACCAGTCGATGCACGCCCGTCTCGGTACGCAGCCAGCCAAAGGCATAGTCACCCTCGACCTTGATGGTGGCACTCTTGATACCGGCCACATCACCGGCCTGTGCTTCCACCAGCTCCGTTTTGAAGCCCTTGGCCTCGGCCCAGCGCAGGTACATCCGCAGCAGGATTTCCGCCCAGTCCTGGGCCTCGGTGCCGCCCGAACCCGCCTGGATGTCCAGGTAACAGTTGCTCTGGTCCATCTCCCCGGAGAACATGCGCCGAAACTCGAGCTTCTCCAGATCCTCCTGCAGCGAACTCAGCTCCCGCTCAACTTCCCCTGCCGTGCTTTCGTCCTCTTCTTCCCGGGCCATCTCGAGCAGCTCTTCGGCGTCCGAGAGCCCGTTGGTGAGCCGATCCAGGGTGGCAACGATGGTAGACAGACTGGACTGTTCCTTGTTCAGCTTCTGGGCCCGTTCGGGGTCATTCCAGACGTCAGGCTGTTCCAGTTCCCGTTCTACCTCCGCGAGGCGTTCTTTGCGGTTATCGTAGTCAAAGATACCCCCTAAGCGCTTCCGTACGCGCTTCGAGGTCACGAATGGTCTGTACGATCGGGTTAATTTCCATAGTGGGTTCCTGCCGGTCGCTCGGATTCAATCAATAAATGGAGCGGTATTCTAACGGATGATGCGCAAGAGTTCAGTCCCGGTTTCCGCAACCGGTCAATCTGACGTCAGCATATCGCTACTGAGGACGCTCCAGATAGATAACCCGGAGCTGGACACTCTCGCGTCCACGGAAATGATTGGCCTCGATCTGGTAGGCCATTCGTATCCGCTCACAGTCGCAAGGCCACTGGCTGGTATCCACATTGAAAGCAATGGCATCGATCAGGCGATCCTGGCCGGGGACCTCCAGGAGTAGTTTAAGGTGGCGCTGACCCACAATGCGCTGCTGCACCGGTTTGAACTCGCCATCAAAAACCGGCTCCGGAAACTGCTGCCCCCAGGGTCCGGCGCTGGCCAACAGACGGGCCGTATCCAGGGTCAGCTCCGCCGCACTCAATGGGCCATCAGTAGGGATTTCGGGAGCAAAGAGTTCCGGTGAGGCATGGGCCTCCACATGCTCTGCAAACAGCCTCTGAAAGCGCTCAAAGTCATCCCGGGCCATGGACATGCCGGCGGCCATGGCGTGACCACCGTATTTTTTCAGCAGGCCGGGGGCACTGGTGTCGATCGCCGCCAGGACATCCCGTATGTGCAGCCCGGGTATGGAACGCGCGGAGCCCTTGATGCCACCTTCGTCGTCGGCTGCAAAGGCAACCACCGGCCGATGCACCTTTTCCTTGATGCGGGAAGCCAGAATGCCGATAACACCCTGGTGCCAGCTCTCATCGAAGAGACACAGTCCCCAGGGCAGCCCCTCCCCTTCCAGACTGAGCTGTTCCAGCAGCGCTTCCGCCTGTTGGCGCATATCCCCTTCAATGGTGCGGCGTTCACGGTTCAGGGCGTCAAGCTCGGAAGCCAGCTCATAGGCCCGACCTTCGTCGTTGGTGAGCAGGCAGGCAATGCCCACGGACATGTCATCCAGCCGGCCGGCGGCGTTGAGGCGTGGCCCCAGAACAAACCCCAGATCAGAAGCCTGGAGGTTTTCCGGTGAGCGTCCGGCCACTTCCAGCAGGGCACGAACGCCGGGACGAGTGCGCCCGGCACGGATACGGCGTAATCCCTGGTCAACCAGAATGCGATTGTTGTGATCCAGCGGCACCACATCGGCCACGGTACCCAGGGCGACCAGATCGAGCAGAAAAGCCAGGGAGGGCTGCTCGCGTTGAGCGTAGAGCCCGGCGTCCCGCTGGTGCTGACGGACCACGGTGAGCAGATAGAAGATGACACCAACACCGGCGGCGTTTTTGCTGAGAAACTCGCAGCCCGGCTGATTGGGATTAACGATGGCATCGGCGTCCGGCAGCGTCTCACCCGGGAGGTGGTGATCGGTAACGACCACTTTCACGCCCGCCTCACGCGCCGCAGTCACGCCTTCGTGCGCGGCAATTCCGTTGTCGACGGTGAGCAGCAGATCAGGTAATGCCCCATCCGACTGGAGTCGCTCAATGATTCCGGGGGTCAGTCCATAGCCGTCAGTAAAACGGCTGGGAACACGAAAATCCAGATGGCGGGCGCCAAGAACGTTGAGCCCCAGCAAAGCCACCGCGGTGCTGGTGGCGCCGTCGGCATCGAAATCGCCGACCACCAGAATGCGTCCACCGCGCTCGATTTCGGCGGCCAGCAGGTGCGCCGCCTCGGCGGCACCCTTAAGCTGTGCCGGCGAGCCCAATGAGCGCAGCTGATAATCCAACTCGGCCCGACTGGTCACACCTCGTGCGGCATATATGCGCTGAAGAATGGCAGGGAGATCATCCCCCAGATCGATACTGTCGGGAACTGTCCGCCGGACCAGCTGTTTCTCCATGGACGAGCCCGTTCTGTTATTCGGCGAATTTCCAGTGCTGCGCCATATAGGACTGGATCGTTTTCAGGTCATTATCGAGCACGGTGAAACGCTCTTCCCGCTGGAAGAGGTCGGTCAGGTGCGGAGGCAGCACCGGCTCCACACCTACGCCAGAGCGCTCCACCGCTTCCGGGAACTTGGCCGGATGGGCCGTTCCCATGGTGACCATGGGAATGCTGTGATCGCGCCGACACTGACGGGCCGATTCCACACCGATGGCGGTGTGAGGATCAAGCAGGTACTGGGATTCACCATAAACCTCGGCAATGACCTCGCAGGTACGCTTGTCATCCACCGAGTAGCTGTCAAACAGTTGCCGCGCCCGCTGCCAGCGGGGTTCTTCAAGGCTCACCGCAGTGCCATCGGCCTTGTCCAGAAACTCAAAAACCTTGCGTCCGTCACGCCCATAGAGATCGAACAGCAGGCGCTCGAAGTTGCTGGATATGGTGATATCCATACTGGGTGTCAGCGTATGCTGCAGTGTCTGAGGCGCATAGTGGTTACCACTCATGAACTGGTGGAGGATGTCGTTCTGGTTGGTGGCCACAATCAGTTGCTGCACCGGCAGCCCCATTTCCCGAGCCAGGTAACCGGCAAAAATATCACCGAAATTACCAGTCGGAACGGAGAAGGCCAGACTGCGATGCGGTCCGCCCAGCGCCAGGGAGGCGTAAATGTAATAGACAATCTGGGCCATGATGCGCGCCCAGTTGATGGAGTTGACCGCCACCAGGTGTGTCTTGTCACCAAGGAAAGACTGATCGGCAAAGCTGGCCTTGACCATCTTCTGGCAGTCGTCGAAATTCCCCCGCACGGCGATGTTGTGGACGTTGTCGTCCTGAACCGTGGTCATCTGGCGCCGCTGGACTTCCGATACCCGTTCGTGAGGATGCAGGATGAAAATGTCCACATGCTTCGAATGACGACAGCCTTCAATGGCAGCTGAACCGGTATCCCCGGAGGTCGCCCCCATGATCACCACATGCTGATTACGCCGCTCCAGCACATAATCCAGAAGCCGCCCAAGAAGCTGCAGGGCAAAGTCCTTGAAGGCCAGTGTCGGGCCACGGAACAGCTCCATCACCCACTCATTGGAATCAAGCTGCACCAGCGGTGCCACCGCCCGGTGCGGGAAGTGATCGTAGGTTTCGCGCACCATCTGCCGGAAATCGTCTTCCGGGATCGACTCTTCCACAAAGGGGTACATGACCTTGCTGGCGAGCTCGTGATAGGGCAGACCGCGCCAGGAGAGGATTTCCTCGGGCGTATAACGTGGAAGGTACTCGGGAACATAGAGCCCGCCATCGGTGGCTAGGCCAGTAAGCAATACGTCTTCAAAATTCAGGGCGGGCGCCTGGCCACGGGTGCTGATGTATCTCACTGTAGAAACCTGTCTGCATGATGAGCGCCCCTGTCAGCCTGAACAGGGGCCTTGAGCGTTACATGGGGAATCAGACGAAATTCTCGGCGCGAATCCGAACCACCTTGCCTTCCACATCGGGCAGGGATTCCATCTGAGCGATGGCCTGATTGATCTGACGTTCCTGTACGGTATGAGTCAGAATAATCACGGGAATACGCCCGTCATGCAGCTCCGATTCCTTCTGCATGATCGATTCGATATTGATCCCATGTTCGCTGAGAATGGAAGCCACCTTGGCAAGCACCCCAGGCCGGTCGTAGGCCTGAATACGCAGGTAATAGGCCGAACGAATCTCATCCATCGGCAGGATCTGGTGATCCACGATGGAATCCGTATCGAAGCCGAGATAGGGAACCCGCTGGTTGCTGCCGCAGGAAACCGAGCGTGCCACATCGATGATGTCGGCAATCACGGCGGATGCCGTGGCTTCGTCCCCTGCACCGGGGCCAGTGTACATGGTCTGCCCCACGGCATCCCCATCCACCACGATGGCGTTGAGCACACCATCCACCTTGGCAATCATATGATTGACCGGAACCAGAGTGGGATGGACCCGCAGCTCCAGCCCCTCTTCCCGCGCCCGGGCGATACCCAGATGCTTGACGCGATAGCCCAGTGCCTCGGCATGGGAAATATCGTAGGGAGTCAGAGAGCCGATGCCCTCGGTATAGGCCCGCTCAAACTGGAGCGGAACGCCAAACGCGGCCGAAGCCATGATGGTTAGCTTGTGGGCAGCATCCACACCTTCCACATCGAAAGTGGGGTCAGCCTCGGCATAACCAAGGTCCTGCGCTTCCTTGAGCACCTCTTCGAAATCCCTTCCGGCACGCATCTCGGTCAGAATATAGTTGCCGGTGCCATTGATGATGCCCGCCAGCCAATTGACACGGTTGGCGGCCAGCCCTTCCCGGATCGATTTGATAATCGGAATCCCGCCAGCGACGCCCGCCTCGTAGGCAACGATGACATTCTTCTCTTTAGCCGCCTCGAAGATCTCATTACCGTGCACGGCAATCATGGCCTTGTTTGCGGTAACCACGTGTTTGCCCTCGGCAATGGCTGCAAGCACCAGTTCGCGCGCTGCGTCATATCCACCGATCAGCTCAACAACAACATCAACGTCCGGGTCCTGAACCACGTCATAGATATCGGTGCTGAAGGGAATGTTCCCCAACTGAATATCCGAGCGGTGGCGGCGACTGGCTACCCGCGAGACCTGAATCCGGCAACCCGCCCTGCCAGCGATAAGCTTTGCATTGCGCTCCAGCACATTGAAGGTTCCGCCGCCAACCGTTCCCAGACCGCAGATTCCAACATTTACATCCTTCAAATCGACCCCTCCCCGATTCGGAGTGAATTCGTGTCCGGAAACACCGACACGCCGGGCATATTATACGCTTTGGCCATGGAAAAAAACTCGACGCTTACTCAGCCTGAAGTTCCAGCAATTGAGCCAGTTGCTGCGGTGGACGCAGACCCGGCACCATGCGCCCATCCTCCAGAACCAGCGCGGGTGTCCCGCTTACCCCCACTTCCCGACCAAGAGCGAACTGATCATCCACGGGATGCTCGCAGCTCTTCTCGGGAATGCTCTCCCCCATCTTGGCCCGTGTCATGGCGTCCTGGCGATCGTCCGCACACCAGGCAGACACGGCCTTAGTGTAGCCAGGCGTGCCCGGCCCACCACGAGGAAAAGCCAGGTAATTGATCTGGATACCGAGATCGTTATAGGCATCAATATCGCGATGAAGCTGACGGCAGTAGCCGCAATCAATATCGGTAAACACATTCACCACCGCACGCACCTCACCTTCCGGCGCAAACGAGATCATGTCCTCGGACGACACAGCGGCCATGGCGTCTGCCCGCTCCCGGGAACGCCCCTGCTCCGACAGATTGACGACGCCTGCCTCATCGAAACGCAGAATGTCGCCCAGCAGCGCATATCGGCCGTCAGCAGTCATATAGATGGTGTCCCGATCCGTGCGCACCTCATAAAACCCCTCGAGCTCAGTCTCGGATACGGAATGAACCGTCAGCCCGGGAATCTGACTGGTCAGACTTTCCTCGATGCGCTCGCGGGCCTCATCCGAGGCCATGACGCCCCCGGCCAGAAGAGACAGCATGATCAGGACGGCACCCGCCCCGGAAAAGAAAAGAACTCGACGCATAACTCAACTCCTGGATTCAGCCAGATCACAGATTAACGGATAAATGGCCCGTTGTCCTTTCAGCCACGTGGATGATGCTCCGCATGCAGTTGTTGCAAGCGTTCGCGTGCTACATGGGTATAGATCTGTGTTGTGGACAGATCACTGTGACCGAGCAACATCTGCACCACCCGCAGGTCAGCGCCATGATTAAGCAGATGAGTCGCAAAGGCATGACGCAGCGTGTGCGGAGAGAGCGGTTTGTTGATGCCGGCACGCAGCGCGTAACAACGGATACGATACCAGAACGCCTGCCGGGTCAGGTGCCCACCCCGGGATCCCGGGAAAAGTGAATCGCCCAGGCGCCCTCGCAACAACTGAGGCCGGGCCTCTTGCAGATATCGCTCGAGCCACTCAAGCGCCTCCTCCCCCATGGGAACCAGCCGCTCTTTGCCGCCCTTGCCGGTCACCCGGACCACACCCTGGCGGACATTGATCTGAGAAAGTCTCAGGGCCACCAGTTCGGAAACCCGGAGTCCGCAGGCGTACAGCAGCTCCATCATGGCGCGGTCGCGAAGCTCCACAGGCTCATCAGTCACAGGTGCCAGCAACAGCGCTTCCACGTCCGCTTCTGTCAGCGTATCCGGTAGTCGACGACCCAGGCGCGGGCTGTCGAGTTTCAAGGTGGGATCCTCGGTGATGCGCCCTTCGCGCAGAAGAAACCGATAGAAACGTCGCAGACAGGAGAGGCGACGAGCAGCCGTCGTTGCTTTATCCCCGCGACTGAGGCAGGCGGAGAGGTAGGCCATAATACGTTCACGGCCGGCACCGGCGAGCGATGCCGCCGGCGACTGGGATACCAGCCAGAGCCCAAACTGCTTCAGATCACTCCGGTAGGACGAGCGGGTTCCTTCCGCCAGACCGGCCTCAAGCCAGAGTGACTCGCAAAAACGCTCCACCAGTTCATAATCGACCGGCAAAGGCGCCTGTGCTCCGGATACCGTCATCAACCCTGCAGCACTCCTGCAACACGTCTTCACTGACCCACAGTGTAAACGCAAAAACGGGCAGCGTCGGCACGCTGCCCGTCCCAATCAACACCTCCGGCCGCGAAGACCGGGGCAGGATTCTCAGTTGAGCTTTTCCTTGATCCGTGCGGCCTTGCCGGAGAGGTCGCGCAGATAGTAAAGCTTCGCCTGGCGCACATCACCACGACGCTTGACCTCGATCCGGTCGATGAGGCGGCTGTAGGTCTGGAAAGTCCGCTCAACACCCAC
>SLIH01000206.1 GCA_007135745.1 Halomonas sp.
CGTGTTCTTGGACAGGATTGTTATGCCACGTTCCTTTTCCTGATCATCGGAATCCATGATCCGCTCGGTACCAACAGCCTTGCGGTCCAGGGTTCCGGACTGCTGCAGCAGTTTATCGACGAGGGTGGTCTTTCCATGGTCAACATGGGCAATAATGGCGATATTACGGAGCCTTTCGATCACAAACGAGCCTCTGGAGATTGGAGAGTAAGATTTGAGGGACGCGGGATTATACAGGTTTTACGCCCTCACGGCTATTTCGCTTCCCCTGACAGGCAACGCCCCGAAATGGCACAGCACCATCGCACAACGCACTTTTTTGGCGCATACTGCATTAGGCTTGCACCACGCTTGTGCAAGCTTGTTGGCCGAATTTTGCGCATCATTCAGCAAACTGCTGGAAAATCGGCACCTTAACGGTGCATAAAAAGTTGGCAAACCCTTTGCTTAGTTCAGAGCAGGCGAATTACAGGGGGTCTGCCCGACAACACGCAAGTCGTACGGGCCCACGCCTTCGGAATCCACTTTTCGACTTTCGCTCATCAAGAACCAATATGGAGTCCTGAAAGATGGCTTACAAAACGATCGAACTGATCAAGGAACACGACGTTAAATGGGTCGACATGCGCTTCACCGATAGCCGTGGCAAGGAAATGCACGTCACGCTGCCGGCGAAGGAAGTCGATGACGACTTCTTCCAGGATGGCAAGATGTTCGACGGTTCTTCCATCAACGGCTGGAAGGGCATCAACGAATCCGACATGATCCTGATGCCGGATGATGAGACCAGCACCATTGACCCGTTCACCGAAGAAACCACGCTGAACATCACCTGCGACATCGTGGAACCGGCCACCATGCAGGGATACGAGCGCGACCCGCGTTCCGTGGCCCGTCGTACAGAGGAATACATCAAATCCGCCGGCATTGCTGATTCCGCGCTTTTCGGTCCGGAGCCGGAGTTCTTCGTATTCGATTCCGCCAAGTGGAAGGTGGACATGGAATCCGCCATGTACGAGATCCACTCCGAGGAAGCGGCCTGGGTTTCCGGCGAAGACTTTGACCGCAACAACATCGGTCACCGTCCGGGCATCAAGGGCGGCTACTTCCCGGTACCGCCGGTCGATTCCCTCTATGATCTGCGCGGCGCCATGTGTGCGGCCATGGAATCCATGGGCCTCGACATCGAAGTGCACCACCACGAAGTGGGCACCGCAGGCCAGTGTGAAATCGGTGTTGGCCCCAACACCCTGACCCGTAAGGCCGACGAAGTACAGGTGCTGAAGTACTGCGTGCACAACGTGGCTCATGCCTACGGCAAGACAGCCACCTTCATGCCCAAGCCGGTAGTCGGTGACAACGGCTCAGGCATGCACGTTCACATGTCCCTGAACAAGGACGGCAAGAACCTGTTCGCCGGTGACGGCTATTCCGGCCTGAGCGAAATGGCCATCTACTACATTGGCGGCATCATCAAGCACGCCAAGGCCATCAACGCCTTTACCAACGCGTCCACCAACTCCTACAAGCGTCTGGTTCCGGGCTTTGAGGCACCGGTTATGCTGGCCTACTCCGCCCGCAACCGTTCCGCTTCCATCCGGATCCCCTACGTGAGCAGCCCGAAGGCGCGCCGGATCGAGGTACGCTTCCCGGATGCGTCCGCCAACCCCTATCTGGCGTTCTCTGCGCTGGTTATGGCGGGCCTCGACGGCATCCAGAACAAGATCCACCCTGGCGATGCCATGGACAAGGACCTCTACGACCTGCCCAAGGAAGAGGCGCTGGAGATCCCGACAGTTGCCGAAACCCTGCAGGAAGCACTGGATGCACTGGAAGCCGATCACGAGTTCCTGACTCGTGGGGGCGTCTTCTCCGAAGACATGATCCAGGGTTATCTGGAACTCAAGCGCGAGGAAGTAGAGCGTCTGAACATGACCACACACCCGGTCGAGTTCGACATGTACTACTCTGTCTGACCCGCGAATGCGCCGGATCTCCGGCGCTTTTTCCGAAAGCCCGGCCAGTCCATGCTGCCCGGGCTTTTTTGTGCCCATTGCATTAGTCGCCAATGGCACCAATAATCGAGTTGGGGATCCGAGAATCTAATCCGTGGTGCGACACCTATGATCCATACCCAGACACGCCATCTGCTCAACACACTGCTGATTCTGGCACTGACCTTTGGATTGGCTGCTCCGGCGTGGTCCGATCGGGTCTATCGCCACGTCGACGAAGAGGGCAACGTTACCTTCTCCGATGAGCCGCCTGGCGATGGGGCGGAAGAAATCAAGATGCAGCCGATCACCACCATGCCTCTTCCACGCCCCCAGCAACGTCAGGCCCGGCAGACAACAAGGGAAGAGACGGCAGAAGAGAGCCCAGCCTATGACACACTGGCAATAACCAAACCCGAACACGATACGGCTTTCTGGCGTGCCTCCGGCGATATCGTCATTGAGGTCAACGTCCAGCCAGAGTTGCGCCCCAGTCACTCACTTGAACTTGAACTGGACGGCGAGCGAATCCAACAAACCCGTAATCGCCGGTTTGAGATCATCAATATCGACCGCGGCACCCATGAAGCCGTTGTTCACATCATTAATGCTAATGGCGAGACCCTGCAATCCTCCGAGCTTTCCCGCTTCACCGTGCACCAGCCTTCCCGCCTGCACCGCCAGTGACCCCACCCCAGCCTGAAGCTGGCATTTGCTATAAAAATGGTGCACTCTTTTGGTGCGCCTGCCCCAAAATGAGCCTGCCGGAATGGGGCGGCA
>SLIH01000395.1 GCA_007135745.1 Halomonas sp.
CTGCATTCGCCGGCTCCACGGGGGTACGGCACGGATCATCCACAGTCAAGCCGAAGGAGATCTAACGTGGAACGCGAATCGATGGAGTTTGACGTTCTAATTGTCGGCGCGGGGCCCGCAGGTCTCTCCGCTGCCTGCCGCATCCAGCAGCTGGCGAATGAAGCCGAACAGGAACTCAGTGTCTGCGTCGTCGAAAAAGGCTCGGAAGTTGGTGCCCATATTATTGCCGGCACCGTGTTTGAGCCCACTTCCCTCAACGAGCTCTTTCCTGACTGGAAAGAACGTGGCGCGCCCCTGAACACCCCGGTAACCCGCGATGATATCTTTTATCTGCGTGGTGCGGACTCCGCCATGAAGGCGCCTTCCGCCCTTGTGCCGCGCAGCATGCACAATCATGGCAACTACATCATCAGCCTGAGCAACCTCTGCCGCTGGTTGGGTGAGCAGGCGGAGGCGCTGGGCGTGGAAGTCTATCCCGGCTTCCCCGCCGCGGACGTGATCTATGATGACAACGGCGTCGTCAAGGGTATCCTGACCGGCGATTTTGGCGTTGCCAATGACGGCTCCGAGAAAGACGGCTACATGCCGGGCATGGAGTTGCGGGCCAAGTACACCCTGTTCAGCGAAGGCTGCCGGGGGCATCTGGGCAAGCAGTTGCTGGAGAAATTCAACCTCGATGAAGGCAAGGATCCGCAGCACTATGGCCTGGGCATCAAGGAACTCTGGGATATCGATCCGGAGAAGCACGAGCCGGGTCTGGTGGTTCATACGGCCGGTTGGCCGCTTTCGGAAAGCGGCACCACGGGTGGTGGCTTCCTTTATCATCTGGAAAACGGGCAGGTGTATGTGGGCCTGATCACAGACCTCGCCTACTCCAATCCGCATGTGTCGCCCTTCCAGGAATTCCAGCGGATGAAAACGCATCCGAAAATTCGCCAGTACCTCGAAGGGGGCAAGCGCGTTGCCTATGGCGCACGGGCCATCACCAAGGGCGGTTACAACAGCCTGCCCAAGATGAGTTTCCCGGGCGGTCTGCTTCTGGGCTGTGATGCCGGCACCCTGAACTCGTCCAAGATCAAGGGTTCCCACACGGCAATGAAGTCCGGCCTTCTGGGTGCGGAAACGGTGTTTGAAGCGCTTCAGGCAGGCAAGGAAGGGGAAGACCTCACCACCTTTGCCGAGAAGTTTGAAAGCAGCTGGCTCTACAAGGAGCTGTTCCAGGAGCGCAACTTCAGCCCAGCCATGCACAAGTTTGGTACCATCATGGGTGGTGGCATTGCTTTCCTGGAGCAGAATATCCTGCGCCGGCCCCTGCCCTTCACGTTCCATGACACTGTGCCGGATCATGCGACACTGAAGCCGGCCTCCGAGTGCAAGGCGATTGAGTATCCCAAGCCGGACAACAAGCTGACCTTTGATCGGCTGTCCTCGGTGTTCCTGTCGAACACCAACCACGAGGAAGACCAGCCGTGTCACCTTCAGCTCAAGGATCCGGAGATTCCGATCAAGGAAAACCTGCCCAGGTACGATGAGCCGGCCCAGCGCTACTGCCCGGCCGGGGTGTACGAAGTGGTTGAGGCGGAAGATGGCAGTGGCCAGAAGTTCCAGATCAACGCCCAGAACTGCGTGCACTGCAAGACCTGTGATATCAAGGACCCGGCCCAGAACATCACCTGGGTAACGCCGGAAGGCGGTGGCGGTCCGAACTATCCGAACATGTGATCGGATGATCGGGCACAAAAAAGGCGACCTTCGGGTCGCCTTTTTTGCATCAGAGCATAACTCGCCGCTTAGTGCGCGTGGCCGTGCTCTTTCTCTTCCTCGCTGGGCTCACGCGTGTCGACGACTTCGACGTCGAAATGCAGGCGTTGGCCGGCCAGAGGGTGATTCGCATCAATCGTCACGGTCTCGTCTTCGACGGATACAACGCGAACGACCTGCGGTCCTCCAGGAGTCTCTGCCTGGAACTGCATGCCAGGCTCGACCTTCTCCACGCCTTCAAACGCGGAACTCGGAACGGGCTGAACCAGTTCTTCCTTAACTTCGCCATAAGCCTGTTCAGGCTCCAGGGAAACCTGGGCTTCTTCGCCCTCCTGCTTCTCAGTCAGCGCCTCTTCAAGGCCGCTAATGATGTTCTGGGCCCCTTCAAGATAGCTGAGCGGCTCGCGCTCACGCGATGAGTCGAGGACTTCGCCCTCGTCATTTTTCAGGGTGTAGTGGATTGTCACGACACGGGGTTCAGCCATGTTTTCTTGACTCCTTGCGTCTGGGATAAAAACGTCGTAAGTCTCGGGCTCGCGGGAGCAAATCCCACGAGGCGGACCAGTTAAATAGTGCGGTGGATCGAAAGTTTACGTGAACAGTTGACTGAACAGAGGGACTAACGACGACCCGCAACGCAATCGGGAATCCGGCGGAATGGAATGCAAAAAACAGATCTCATACCAACAGATTTCCACTTTCCATGATAGGACATCGTCGGGGCGGTTGAAAAGCCTTCAGGGCGCAACACCCAGCGAGAAGAACTGTCCCTGGCTGGTTATTCCCAAGTGGGAGGTGCCGTTAATGGGCTTTTCTTCGGCCAGTTCAACCAGGTGGTAGAAGGTATTCCGCTCGATTCGGGCCAGGAGGTTACGCCGCACCGGAACATAGGGAACCTGATCCTTGTTCTCTGCTCCCGTGCGCATGAACAGTGGATGACGCTCGCCCAGTGCGAATGTGTCACCGGTGTTGGTCCGTAACCAGATCACCTGCTCCTCGCCCTCGCCC
>SLIH01000119.1 GCA_007135745.1 Halomonas sp.
CCGACTCCAGCAATCGCTTGCGCCCCGGGCGAGACTCGGACGTCGATTCCTCATCCGTGGCCTCGGCCCTCTGTTCAACCGCCCAGTCCTTATCTTTGTCTTCGGTCGTCCATTTCTCCTCCCTGCGCGGGAAGAAGATCACTTCATCGGTGTCTTCAATCGCCCAGTCCTGCTCTGTCCCCGGCGCACGCCGAAGATCGATGGGCCGGAACTGACGCACCTCAATGCGCCCCTCATCATCCACTTCACGAACAAGCAGGGCGTAGCGGAGATCGGCCTCCTCGGTCATGTGTCTGTCCACCAGATCAGACAGACGCAGCCCCTCGAACCATTCGCGCTTGCCCTCCGGCTTCACCTCGCCCCGCAGTTTCACGTAATTCTGCTTAATATCCTCAAGCGTGGGAATCGTGACCCGATCCCCCTGACTCAGCTCAAAGGACTGCCCCTCCTCGGTACTCAGATCGACCGTGCGCACCTGACGTGCCCGACGATCACGCACCCGCTGGACATTGGTCTCCGCAAGAGCCGCATCCTCGTAATAGCCCCCGGCCAACGCCACCAGGTCCGCCAGGGTCTCACCGCCTTTAAGCTCGTAGATTGCCGGCCGCCGAACCGCGCCCTCAATGGCCACCCGCTCCCCCACCGGCGGAATGAACACCGCATCCCCCGGCTGCATGCGCACATCGTTCTCGGTACTGCCACGCAGAAGGAAATCATACAGATCAATGGTCGCCACCACTTCGCCCTGACGCATAAGCTGCACGTTGCGCAGCGAGCCGGTGGTGCTGATGCCGCCGGAGACCATCAGTGCATTGCTCAGCGTCGAAAGCGAGCTCACCGAGTAGCTGCCCGGATGACGCGCCTCGCCCAGAATAAACACCCGCATGCTGCGCAGCGCCCCAAGCGACACACTCGCCTCGGTCCCGATAAACCGCTCCCGCACGTGCCTGCCGAGACGCTCCGAAAGCTCTTCGTAGGTCATGCCCGCGACCGACATGGGTCCGGAATCCGGCAGATTGATGGTGCCATCCCGGCTCACCGGCAGTTCCAACTGCGCGTTCTCCTTGCCAAACATCTGCAGCTCGATCACATCCCCGGGGCCGATGATGTATTCCATTGGCAGGGGGATTTCCGTAACCGGCGCAAAGGTGCTGGGTTCCCCCCGGAACAGGTCATACCCGAAAGGCTTCAGATCACGCTTCTTCTCCCGCTCGTCTTCGTCATCTTTCTCACGATCTTTCGTGCGTTCATCCCTGTCCAGATCCACATCAACGATCTGGATATCCTCCGGACGCTCCTGGCGCGGAGCCTGCTGCCCGTGCTCCCGCCGGAGTTCATCCAGATCGACTCCGTGCTCACGGGCCAGTGCTCGCTGCTGGGATTCCGGCAACTGCTGGAATTGCCGGATCTGCGACTCCGTCAGCGCCACCGCCGGCACAGACAGCATGCTGCCGAGCACCAGAAGTACCAACCACAGTAGCTGCGAATGCAGTCTTACCTTCATCCTAAATCACCTGTCAGCACGGGACCTGCCCATGATTCAAAACCGATACCGCCATCCGCCGGTCAGGGTACCCTGCGCGCGACCACTGCCATCCGCCGTGACAATGGGCAGACGCCGGTCCGCCCACTGCCCCGTCAGGGTCACCCAACCACCCCAGAGAGGGTATTCATAGCGTGCCGTTGCCAGAAACGCATCCCGCGAGTCCGGCACTATAGCGTAGTCCACATCCCGCTCCGGGAACTGTGCCACCACCGCGCCCAGGCGATTCAGCTTCGCCCTGGCCGCCGTCAGTTGAAGATTTCGGCCATCAGCCAGATAAAGCTGCCAGCCCAGCGTCAGCACCTCGGCATCGCGCTCGAAGGTGCTGCCCATATTGCGCCCACGGAAGCGATACCCTGTTCGGTAACGCTCGTCCTCAAAGGCCACGCCTTCCCGGGCGTCACTAAAAACCCGCCCGGCGGTGGTATCAGCGTATTCCACAAACCAGCGCTGGCTGCTGGCGCCCAGGGGCAGGGCCAGATCCGCACCCAGCATGCCCATAAAGCGGCTGGGATCACGGTCCGAACGCCACTGCCCGACCGCCTCGCCATAAAGGCCACCGCTGACATCCCCCAGGGCCATACCGTAGCGGAAATCCGCCCCGATCTTCTGGCTGCTCTGGCCGTCCCCCGAGGTATCCGTCACCTCGGAACCACGCAGACCACTCCAGAAGGCCGAAGCATTACGCGGCTCGTTCTCGCCGCCGAACATGAATGTACGGCTGAGACCCAGCTCCAATCCGGACAACGGACGGAAATTAAAACGCATCCCCACCAGCAACGCATTGGAAAGCGCGCGCGCACTCTCCAGGCGCCCAACGGTTGCCGTGAACTGCCAGGGCCCAAGCCAGTTTAGTACAGGAATTTCAGAAGCGGAGGCATCAGTGCGGTTGAGCCACACACTCGGCACAGGCCGTGCGTTGTTCGAGAGCATCAGCGAAGACTGCCACCCCGGCCCCCACCAGCGATCAATGGCGCCCACGCCCACCGTCCAGTAACCGCCGGTGTAGGCAATAAAACTGCCATCCAGGCGCAGATCCTGATCATCGGCCGCATCATTGGCATACTGGCCATTCAGACCAACCGCCCATTCCCGGCCAGTCCAGTTCAGTCCAACACCCACGCCGCCCTTATCCCGGGCCTGATTGCCGAATCCGCGAAAAAGTGGTGCCTGATTGGCGGCCGAGGCTTCCACCTCGCCCGTCCAGCCGCGCCGTGCGTA
>SLIH01000414.1 GCA_007135745.1 Halomonas sp.
CCGATGCGGCCGGTCAACTGTCGCTGGCATCCAGCGGGCATGCTCAGTCTCTTTCGGGGACGGTGCGACTATCTGTTTCAGAAGTCGTTGGGGCGTTGGTGTTTCCGGAGATTGTCAAACGATTACATGAATCAGAGCCAGGCATCGAACTGGAAATCCTGGCAACGATGGAAGAGAGCGACTTGCACCGCCGTGAAGCCGACATCGCGGTGCGCCTGTACCGCCCCGAGCAGCCTGACCTGATCGCAAAGAAAGTGGCGGGTACCGCGTTTTATCCGTATGCCACACCGGATTATATAAAGCGGACGCGTCTGGAGGGGAGGGATTCCAGCCTGAGTGACGCTGAATTTATCGGTTCCGATGACAATTCCATTTTGACAGAGGTGTTGAAGGAGAAGGGCCACCCGGTAACGTCGAAAAATTTCCCTATTCGAACCAATAGCCGGTTGGTGCAGTGGGAGCTTACAAAATCCGGTGTTGGTATCGGCATTATGTCGCGCGAGGTAGGGGATAATGAACCGTCGGTCGTGCGTGTATCTTCGGCCTTTTCGCCAGTTCACGTTGATATGTGGTTGGTGGTGCACAGGGAGCTGCACACCAATCTGCGGATCAAGTACGTATTTGATTTCTTGCACCATCAGCTCGGCCTGGTACTCAGAAAGAGCTCGTCCAGCCATTGACGTCAAGTGACAGCCAGAGATTCAGAGATAGAAATCTTTTGTCCGCACTGACTGCACCATGGTCCGTCAAGCTCAGCGCCACAGTTACTGCAAAAACGAGAATCAACAGGTGACTTTGGCAATATCTAATTTCCTGACGGCGGCCCTTCGAAGCGACTGCCAAACAGCCAGTCTTCATCCTGAAAACGCAGTACCAACAAGGGCGAGAGTGCGCTATGGCGACTACCCACACGCTGGATGCTTTGCTCTGCAGCACGACGCAGAGCGAGATTCAGATCCCCTTGGGCGCTGATGCCCGGCGATGGGCCGAGGTTGAATGTGGTCGAGCTGTCGGACTCCCAGACATGGCCTCCGGTCAAGGGTGAGAAACCGAGCGCCGGACGTTGATTCCAGGTCAGGGTATTTTCCTGCCACGGTTCGTCAGCCACAGGCCAAACTTCGAAGTCTATGGGATTTAGTGTGTGGACAAAAAGCCTGCTGCCCAGCAGACCTGCGGGATTTATTGGCCCGGCCTCGAAACGCAGGTAGCTCATGACCTCGGCGGTGCCACCGCTCACCCAGCCGGCTCGTAACTCAGGTGCCTGACCATAGTTGTTGTCCGGATCAGCCTCATTCACGGCAGAATCGGCTACCGGTCGTAGAGTGACACGAAATTGCCCTGGCCAGCGGGCAAACAGCCAGCGTTGGGCCACAGAATCAGCACGCAAGGCATCGAACCATCGCGTGCCGGCCTTGAACTCACCGGACAGGCTGGGATGAACGCGGTCATCCTCATAGTCTTCCAGCAGCCAGGTCAAACCGTTTTCCCGAGGCTCAGCCCCATTGGCCCACTGCTCGCTGCCCCACAGAACAACTGGTGCTACTACCTCGCCAGCCGCCGGGTCGGCGTTCAGTGCCAGATCGCCCTGGATTTGACGCTCGATGACGGCCTTGACGGCGAAACCACTTTCGTAGGTCAGCGGTTCGCCACGTTCAACGCGGTCGGTGTAGCCTCCATAAATCCGGTTGGTCAGATAGCACACGCGCAATTGAGGAAAGACCTGGCGCAAATTACGCAGGATGTCGGCAAGGTGCTCTTCGAGCAACAGCGCATGATTCGGGAAGCTCGAATCTTCCACTTGGCCCAGCGCCTGCTTGAGCCAGCAGACCTGAACCTGCTCTGGCGTCAGGCCGGACGCAGCAATGCGTGAAGCAAGCCGATCCCAGTAATGATGCCCTGGATCAGCAAGGGCCTCAGCTGGCATGCCGCCCTGAGCGCCATTGACCACACGCAATGCCGGATGAACATCGGCGTCGTCGGCCAGCAGCCAGTCCAGCACCTTGAACTCCTGCATGGTGTTGGACATGCCTATGGAGACAAAACCGATCCAGCCCATGCGGTCGGGCTTGCCATCAGCGTCTCGGGGCTGAATGTGCCTGGCCTGATCCAGGGCCAGAGCGAGATGCTCCGGCGGGATGGCGTTGCTTCCCCCGGGATACAGGCCACCCTGGCGCCCCTGGTAATATTCGGCCCCCAAATCTGCGATCGGGTACAGCGTCTCGGCAACTGCAAAGGGACTCATGCAGAAGGCAAGAGCTGCGAGCAAGTGCGCCGTCGAGCGACCATGAACCATTCTGGGTGGTCCCGAATGAAGGAATTGGAAGTATAAGCACCCTATGCCCTGATCTCCAGCTCAGCCTCCTCGCTTGCACGCAGGATTCTCAGCTCCTGCTTCGGGTAGCCTTCGACAATCTTTCCCTCGTGCTCCGGCTTTGCCATCTCCAGGGAGAGCGCAACGGCCGGATCGCTGGACCGGCGGCGGGCGCGGGCCGGCACCAGGTAGCGCACAGTGCAGTCCACCCAGCCGTCGGTCAGGCTGATGAATGCTTTCGGCTGTTCGTCTAGTTCTGAGATGGCCTACAGGCCCAGCCAACCACAGCCAGCAGCCGAAACTGATACTCTCCAAATGACAGCCACATGTCCATTAACCCTTCCGGGCCTCCACCACATGCCAATACCCGACACCGAGCATGTCTGCAACCACTTCAAGCAGCACCGACGCTTGCCGCTGATGATGAGCCTGCCACCGGCC
>SLIH01000359.1 GCA_007135745.1 Halomonas sp.
GCAAACAGCATAGGCTCAGACGACTCCAGACAAGTGAGTCGGGCAGGTTTAAGACCGCATAACCGTCAATTATTGCGGACATGACATTGGTGCGATCGCAGGCCCGATACAGCCGTAAATTCCGGCTGAGGATACCGAAGCCCTTGATCAATCGCAACAAAATGCGCACTGGATCCGATGACCGGCACGATACCCTGTTCACAGACGCCGGTGCCTGTTTTCACTATTCTGATTGCCGATTATTCATAACTACAACGATATCCGGCGAGGCCGGCGGGAAGAATCATGCAGCGCAGTCACAGGAACAACATTTCGCTCATCACTCTAGTCTGTCTATCCTTTTTGCTACCCCTTAACGCCCATGGCACGGACGCCACTGAATGGGAGAAGCTGGACCGGGCCATGGAGGAAGGCCGCGACAAGGGGCGCACCTGGACTCGAAGCTGGGCCGCTATTTTCGGAACCTCGGCGCTGGTCAATCTCTATAACGGCACCAATGACGGCAGCGCCTCGGCGCGCTATGACGCCCGCGTGCGCACGGTTACTTCGACCCTTGCGCTGGGCGACACCCTGGCCAATCCAGCACCTCATGCCGCAGCGTTCCGTAATTATCGCTCCTATCGGGTCCGCGGCAACGATCCCCACGCCCTGGACGGTGCCCGTGACGTGGCCGCCGATCTGATGAGGCAGGAGCGGGAGAACCGAGCCTGGCGGGCAAGAATCGGGGCATTGGCGGTCAATACGGGCGCCTATTTCGCCATCGCGGAAGGCGATGGCCGCAAAGACGATGCCCTCAGCGTGGTCATTGGCGGATTGGTCGTCAACGAAATCAAGATCCGGACCCAGCCGCGGACCTTCAGCGACGCCGCCTTTCTGCCGATCGGTGACGCTGGCGTTGCCATCTACCCAAGCGTTTACGCGCTCCCCAACGGTATCGCTCTGAACGTCGCCTTTTAGATACAATGCCCGCATGGCACGGGCATTGATCATCGCAGGTATTGTTCTGGTTCTGATCGGAATCTTCTGGCCCTGGCTCAGCCGACTTCCGTTGGGCCAGCTGCCGGGCGATATTGTGATACAGCGGGAAAACTTTTCGTTCTACTTCCCGATTACCACCATGATTCTGGCCAGTGTACTGTTGTCACTGCTCTTCTGGTTCTTCGGCCGATAGACCACGTACCAGCGTCATCCCCTGGGAAGCACAAAAGCTCTCAATCGACGACAGCGCCATCTCGGGCACCGTCAGGGTCATGCTGACCTGCTCGGCATAGGCAACCGAATCCACCGATCCTTCGTGGCGCCCCACCTCCTGACGCACAGGCTGCTCACCGGAGAAATCACAGAGAATACGGACCGTCTCAACAGGCCGGGGCGTCATCAGATCAACTGAGGAAAGTGCGGCTTCGGTGGCGCCGGCATAGGCCCGCACAAGGCCTCCGGCACCCAGCTTGATGCCCCCGAAATACCGGGTCACCACTACAATGAGATCGCCAATCCCCTTGTGCTCAATAACATTGAGAATGGGTTTTCCGGCCGTCCCCGAAGGCTCCCCGTCGTCACTCATGGCCGCATTGGTGGCCGCGCCCGGGCGTCCCAGTACATAGGCCCAGCAATGGTGGCGTGCATCGGGGTACCTGCGCCGGGCCTCGGCCACCACCTCCATCGCGGCGGCACGGTCGGTTACCGGGGCGACCCAGGCAATAAAGCGACTCTTGCGGACTTCCGTCTCGATCTCATGGAGTCGTGCCGGAACCTGGTATGCACCGGCGCCTGCTTCAGTCCTGCTCATCATCACGAGACATTCCGGGGAATACGGCTTCCTGAGAAAATTGACGCTCAAGCTGACCCAGATAGTCCCTGAGACCCAGCGCCATGTGGTCCCTGTCCCGGTGCTGGTCAAGATATCGAATGATCTGGCCGGATGCCCCCATCGGTGTGGGCACAAAGTCCAGCGCCAGCTCGTCATTGTGATCCCTTGCGGCCAATGGTATCCAGGCAGGATGCCACTCATAGCCATAAACCGCGCCCTGACGACCGTAAAGCGCCTCCATGGCCATCCGCCCCTGGTGCTCATCCAGGCGCATCTGCCAGCGGGATCTGACTTCATCCAGTGAAAGGAACCAGTAACCCTCGCCGAACAGTGGAAGGCAGCCCTCACCCGGGCTCTGGCCGTCAGCATAGAGATAGAGTTCGCGTACATCCTCCGGGAAAGTCTGCCCCACCTCCCGCTGGACCTGCACCAGTTCATCCAGATCGGCGGAAGCATTCAGGCAGAACGAAGCCCCGGGAAGGTGCTCCTCCCGAGCCTCCACCAGGTCATCCCAGACGGCGGGAAAAGAACGTTTTTCGGAGTAATTGTTGATGTTGGAAGGACGCTTGTCCGTATAGGCGGCATTCGTCGATTCCTCGCAGCCAGCAAGTGCCAGCATCAGAAAAACGGGGAGAATCCCGGGAAGTGTTCGATGTATGCTCCCGCCTGCAACCCGGCCTGCTGGTATCATAACTCTCAGTGTCCTCTTTCCCCTCGCGACTGCAGCGTTTATTCTGGCATGGACCCGGACACAATGACACCGAATGGGCGTCAGTGGGAATTCACCAAGTGATCACGCCAGTCGGCCCGGAATCAGCCGACCCGCTTACTACAGGGATGCCTTGCCCCATGCAGGAACAACTGGAACAGCGCTCTTTTCTCCTGTTGCTCACTCTCGTCACGCTGCTTTTCCTCTACCTGATGAAGCCCTTTTTTGGC
>SLIH01000153.1 GCA_007135745.1 Halomonas sp.
CTCGATCTCGAGGCTCACTCCAAAGCGTTCACGCACATCGGCACGGATTCGCTCCGCCAACTCCAGAAGTTCCCGACCACTGCCCTGGCCGTGATGGATCAGCACCAACGCCTGGCGGGAGTGCACGCCGACATGGGTATCGCGAAAGCCTTTCCAGCCGCAGCGCTCGATCAACCATCCGGCGGCCAGTTTGTAGCCCTGGTTCTCGGGAAAGGCGACAACCTCGGGCTCCCGGGCCTGAATGGCTTCATAGGTAGCGCGGTCGACCACGGGGTTCTTGAAGAAGCTGCCGGCGTTGGGCAGGCGGGTCGGGTCCGGGAGCTTTCCGAGGCGTATCTGGGTGACCGTTTCGGCGACTTCGATGGGTGTGAGGCTCCGGTCAGGATCCGGAAGTTGGCCAAAACGCGCCGCCAGTTCTCCGTAATCAAGCTTAAAGGGGCGGCTTCGGCTGAGCTCAAGGCGAACGCGGGTGATGATGAATCGGTCGCGCTCCTGTTTGAACAGGCTGTCGCGGTAGGCAAAGCGGCACTGTTCATTGCTCAGGGTGATGAATTCGTTTTTTTCCCGGTCCCAGGCTTCCAGATCAACCAGGGTCTCGCACAATTCCACGCCGTAGGCGCCGATGTTCTGGACGGGGGCCGCCCCCACGGTGCCGGGAATCAGTGCGAGGTTTTCCAGGCCACGATAGCCGGACCGGCACACGTAGCGCACCACGGCATCCCAGTTTTCCCCGGCGCCAAGGGTGAGCCGGGCGCGGTCATCGTCGACGACTTCCCAGTTGCGATCGGGGATTTCGATTGAAAGGACAAGGCCGGGAAAGTCCTCCGCCAGTACGAGGTTGCTGCCACCGCCAAGAACCAGCACGGGGAGGTCCTGATCCGCCGCCCATTCAAGCAGCTCCGGAATAACATCGGCCGCCGTTACACGGGCAAACCAGGCGGCTGTGGCCGGAAGTCTGAGGGTATTGTGCTCCTGCAGGGAAACCTGCTGCTCAAGGAGCGCCGCCTTCATTTGCCGAGTTGGTTCTGAATGTGATTCAGCAGTCCGTCGCTGGCCTCGGAGACCAGGTTAAGAACGCGCTCAAAACCATTGGGCCCACCGTAATAGGGGTCGGGTACTTCATCCTCTTCCGAGTGATGGGCGTAATCCAGGAACAGTTCAATTTCGGCACGGGTTTCGGGTGGTGCCATCTTCTGAAGTTCGGAGAGGTTGTCGCGGTCCATGGCCATGATGTAGTCGAAACTGCCGAAGTCTTCACTGGTAATGGTGCGCGCGATCTGATCGGAAAGGTCCAGACCACGGCTGGAAGCGGCTTCCATGGCGCGCGGGTCGGGGGACTTGCCCACATGCCAGTGGCCCACGCCCGCCGAATCGATGCTGATGCGGTCAGACAATCCGGCTTCCTTCACTTTCTGAGCGAAAACACCCTGGGCCGTGGGCGAGCGACAGATATTACCAAGGCAGACGAAAAGGACTTTGATCGGCTCAGCCATGAAAACGACTCCTGATGGTTATCAACGTGCCAGTCGGTTGCGAATGCGTTCCAGATCTTCGGGCGTATCCACGCCCGGTGGCGGTGGCACACTGGCCACGGCCACATGGATACGTGCACCGTTCCACAGCGCCCGCAATTGTTCAAGAGATTCCAGGTTTTCCGGTGGCGCCGGGGGCCAGGTCACAAATCGGCGCAGCAGCGAAACCCGGTAGGCGTACAAGCCAATGTGGCGATGCCACTCGCCGACGCTGGGCAAGGCATCGCGCCCGTGAGATGAGTCGAAATGATCCCGGGCCCAGGGTATGGGGGCGCGGGAGAAGTACATGGCGCTGCCGTTGCGGTCGTAGACGACCTTGACCACGTTGGGGTTGAAAAGGCTTTCCGGGTCATGGATGCGTTCGCAGAGGGTCGCCACATCGGCGTCTTCATTGAACATCAGGTTCTCGGCCACCTGATTAATCAGCGTGGGCGGCATCTGGGGTTCGTCACCCTGGACGTTGACGACAATGGCATCATCATCCATACCCAGTCGCCTGACCACCTCTTCCAGGCGGTCGGTGCCGGACGTGTGAGCTGCCGAGGTCATCTGGACTTCGGCGCCAAACTCGTCGCAGGCACTGCGTATGCGTTCATCGTCGGTGGCGACCACGACCCGTTGCGCCCTGCTCTCCTCCGCCCGTCGACAGACGTGGCGAATCATGGGCTCACCCGCGATCTCCTGCAGCGGCTTGCCGGGCAGTCGCGTGGAAGCGTAGCGGGCGGGGATGATTACGGTGAAAGCCATGGACTCTCCTTTGGGGCGTTTTCAGCGCACTGGCGTGAGACGTTCGTCGGTGGTCAGTGTACGGGCCTCCGACGCCAGCATCACGGGGATGCCATCACGGATCGGAAATGCCATGGCGTCATTGCGGCATATCAGCTCCTGAGCATCGGCTTCGTAGATCAGTTTGCCGTGGCAGACCGGGCAGGCCAGCATGGCGATATGACGCTTGTCCATTAATCAAACCCCGCTGTTTATTTCCTGTTTTTCCACACAGCCAGTTTTCTGTCCAGCGCTTTCTGCAATGCTTCACCGGGCTGGGCCACAACGTCAAGCACCCAGCTGTCATCCGGAGCGATCGACTGACATTTTACGGCATCCTTGGCCGTCATAACGAGAGGCCCGTGCCTGTGCTCAAGGTCCGTTGGCTGGAAACTGTGATGGTCCGGGAAGGCATGGGGAATCACCTTGGCTCCAAGATCCGTTAGCGTGTCGAAAAAGCGCGCGGGGTTTCCAATGCCCGCAACGGCGTTGACGACCCGCCCATCAAGCCAGTCCAAGGCGTGGATCTCACCACTGTGAAGGTGTCGCAGGCGCACCGGCGCGAGCTGCACACGATGCATGGCGCATTCGGTCAGCGGGGGCCGACTGAAACTTTGATGTTCGGGCTCGCCATTGATGAGGACAAAGTCTGTCTCAAGTGCCCTTTCCGCCGGCTCACGCAGCGGGCCGGCGGGCAGCAACGCGCCGTTTCCGGTGCCTCGCGAACCATCAAAAACACAGAACTCAAGGTCCCGCGCCAGGGCATAATGCTGGAGGCCGTCATCGCAGATGAGGATATCGCCCAGGGCCTGCTCGATCGCATAGCCGGCACCCCGGGCGCGATTGGGGTCCACCACCACATAGGCCCCTGTCTGCTGCGCAAGCATCACGGGCTCATCACCACTTTCCCTGGGATCGCATTCCCCGGTGACCAGGAAGGGATAATGACTGGCATCGCCGCCATAGCCACGGCTAAGCACCACGGGCCGCCAGCCTTTGTCCTGCAGGTAGCGCACAAGCCAGGCAGTAAAGGGGGATTTCCCCGTTCCCCCCACAGTGACGTTGCCCACAACCAGAACGGGTACGGCGACCCGGGTCACCGCCCGCCGGCCGTCGAGAAAGGCCCGGCGCCGGCGTCGCACGATGGCGGAGAACAGCCGCGCCAGGGGCCGCAGCAAAGCGTGCGGGCGCTGCCGCTCGTACCAGAGACGATCGATCCGGTTGGTCATGAGCCCAGGTTCGTTCTGCTTCGTTATTCTTCGTTGAACTGCATCTGGTGAAGCGCCGCGTAGGCGCCACCCTGCTCGAGCAGTTCCCTGTGAGAGCCGGATTCAACAATCTGGCCACCATCCATGACCAGAATGCGGTCCGCAGACTCGATTGTCGACAGGCGGTGAGCAATGACCAGGGTTGTGCGCCCTTCCATGACCCGCTCAAGCGCTTCCTGTATGTAGCGTTCGGACTCGGTATCCAGGGCCGAGGTGGCCTCGTCCAGAATCAGAATCGGCGCGTCCTTGAGCAGCGCGCGGGCGATCGCCAGGCGTTGGCGCTGGCCACCCGAAAGCAGCACACCGTTGTCCCCAACCAGCGTATCAAACCCCTGGGGAAGCTCTTCAATAAACTCGAGAGCGTGTGCCTTGCGCGCGGCCTCGCGAATGTCCTCCATCCGCGACTCGCCCATTTCTCCGTAGGCAATATTGCTGGCGACGGTGTCATTGAACAGAACCACGTTCTGGGTAACCAGCGCAATCTGTCGCCTCAGGGCTCCGAGCCGGAAATCATGGATTGAAATGTCGTCGATGCGGATGTCGCCGCCGGTGAGCTCGTAAAAGCGCGGCAGCAGGCTGACAAAGGTGGATTTGCCACTGCCGGAGCGCCCCACCAGTGCCACGGTTTCCCCGGGTTCGATTTCCAGGCTGATGCCCTTGAGGACGTCTTCGTACTGGTCCTGGTAACGGAAACGCACGTCTTTGAACTCAATGCGCCCCTGAACACGGCCTGGATCCACAGTCCCGGTATCCTGCTCGCCGGGCCGGTCGATGGTTTCAAAAATACTGTGAGACGCGGCCACGCCTTTCTGGATCTTGGAATGAACCGAAGTCAGCTGACGAATGGGCTTGGCCATGGTGGCCGCCGCGGTGATGAAGGCGACAAACTGGCCGGTGGTCATGGCGTCCTGAAACGTGGGTGCCAGGGATACCCAGACCAGCAGGCCAATGGAGAAAGCCACCAGGACCTGAACTGCGGGTGTGCTGACCGCCTGGGTCATGGCCATTTTGAGACTTTGCTTCAGGTTGTTGCCACTCACCTTATGGAAGCGAGAGGATTCGTGTTCGCCGCCTCCGAAAGTGCGGACCACCCGGTAACCGCTGATGGCTTCCGAGGCCACATGGGTGACATCACCCATGGAGTACTGGATTTTGCGCGACAGGCGCCGGAAGCGCTTGCTGACATAGCTGATGATCCAGCCAATCAGCGGGCCTACAGCAAGGAACAGCAGGGTGAGCTGCCAGTTCACGTAGAACATGAATGCGAGCAGACCAACAACCGTAAGCCCTTCCCGCAGCAGTATGGTCACTGCGTCAGTCGCGGCACCGGTGACCTGTTCGATGTTGTAGGTGATCTTCGATACCAGGTGACCCGAGGAGCTTTCGTCGTAGAAACGACAGGGCAGCCGCATGAGGTGATCAAAGATCTGCACGCGCATGGTATGGATGATGTGGCGGCCAACGTATTCGATGAAGTATTTGCTGAGGAAGTACCCGAAACCGCGCAGCGCAAAAACGCCCATTACCAGCAGCGGCACCATGACCCGATTCTCGGGTGTGGGATTCTCCAGCGCCTCGATGACAAACTCCATGGCGGCGGCCATGCCCGTGGAGGCCGCCGCGTAAATGCCATTCCCCACAGTCGCGATGAGAAACGGAACCCACAGCGGTATTGCATAGGCAAGCAGGCGGCGGTAGACGCCCCAATTGGTATATTCCGTCTGGCTCATAGTCAGTTGCCGTCACCCTCTGGGGTGCGCTCTGTACTGATGCTCAGTCCGGTGAAACCCAGGCTGCCGGCCACATCCATGACCCGCACCACGTATTGATGCGGCGCATTGGCGTCGGCCGTGATTACAAAGGGAAGCGAGGTATCCCCGGCGGCAACTTCCTCGATCACCCTGCGCAGCGTTTCCCGGTCGTTGGCATCCAGGCGGCGGTTGTTGACCGAGTATTCACCGTCGGCGCTGATCTCCACTTCGAGCAGATCCACCTCGCGCTCAGCCCTTTCGGCATCCGCTTCCGGCAGATCGATCTGCAGCTCGGTCTCGCGGGTGAAGGTGGTGGAGACCATGAAGAAGATCAGCAGCAGAAAAACGACGTCGATGAGGGGCGTCAGATTGACGCTTACCTCTTCATTGCTCTGGCGCCTGAATTTCACGTCTCGGAAGCTCCCTCAATCTGGACGTCCCGATCGCCATGAACCACTTCCACCAGTTTGATGGCCTCCTGCTCCATGTTCACGACCATTTCATCCACGCGACGGATGAAGAAGCGATGGAAAATCAGCGCCGGAATGGCGATGGTCAGGCCCGCCGCGGTGGTAATCAGGGCTTCGGAAATACCTCCGGCCAGAACGCCGGGATCTCCGACACCGGCCAGCTGGATCTGTGCGAAGACCTTGATCATGCCGATAACGGTACCCAGAAGACCAAGCAGTGGCGTGATCACCGCGATGGTGCCCAGCGGGTTGAGAAAGCGCTCCATGTCATGAACAACCTGGGAGGCTTCCTGCTCAATGCTTTCCTTCATGATCTCGCGGCCATGCTTGGCGTTCATCAACCCGGCAGCGAGGATTCTGCCCAGTGGCGAAGACTCCTGAATCAGCTTGAGCTTGCGGGAGTTGAGCTCTTTCTTCTTGATCCAGCGCCAGAGCTCATTGATCGTGCTCTGTGGCATGATACGGCTGATGCGCAGGGTGTAGAAGCGCTCGATGATGATGGCCAGCGCAATGATTGAACAGATCAGCAGCGGAATCATGATGAAGCCGCCGGGCCTTAGAAGCTCTAGCACAGATACTCTCCCTCGCTGTTTACAGGCGGGCATTACTTTAGCACAGGCAGGGTATAAAGCCGCAAATGATGGATTTTTCGAGTTGCGAGTTGCGAGTTGCGAGTTGCGAGTTGCGAGTTGCAATTTTCGCAGGGTGCGGTGGTTTTCCGATTCTTCTGGCCGCCGGGGGTTCACCTTATGGCTCGAACCATGACGGGGATCTCAGCCAGAACGGGGCGTTTTCTCTGGCGGTGGTTAGGGTCAATTCATCCTCCAGATTGACCACAACCTCACCTGCCCTGCCCGTGACACGAACCTGTGCGCCCTGCTCTTCGTAGAGCGTCAGAACGGCCGGATCCGGAGCGCTTTCGCCGTGGGCGGGGGCCGCTGCGATGGCCCAATCCGGCTGCAATAACTCAATCATACCCTGCTGACTGCTCCCCGCCCGGCCCTGCCTGGGCATGACGACCAGGTCCACTTCTGCGGGATGATCGAGCCATTGCAGCAGGCGACGTTCCCCGCTGCGCCCAATGGGGCCAAACACGAGGGCCTCGGCATTCCCCGTGACCAAACGTAGGTTACAGGCGGATTCGCGGGTGGGCAGATCAGGCACCCTGGGATCCCGCCAGAATTCGGCGTGCAGATCACCCACATCTCTGGAAGCACCGGTTTCACAGGCAACAGTGGGCTGCCCTGCCCACTCTGAGGCATGATCGGAGAATACCTCTCCCACCTCGATGGTGGTTTCAATCACGCTCCAGGTATGTTCTGGATGGACACCGGGGTGGCTGATCACGAGTTGGTCAATGCGCTTAACCCCGAGCGCTTCCAGCCAGGGGATGACCCGTTCGCGCACCCGATCCCGGCCATTGGGCGACGGTGGCCGGACATCGAAGATCAACACCTGATCCCGGGCGCGCACCAGCACAATGCCATCCAATCCATCCGCAACACGCAGCTGGGAAGGATAATCCGCAGGGACATGGGCCGACGCCTGGGTAATCACCACGGCCGGGAGAGTAACCATAGCCAGAGACCGGTAGAGGTTCCCCACCGGCATCACCAGGAGGAAGATTCCCAGTGCCGTGAGAATCACGATGGATAACGGCAACTGCGGCATCATCAGCCCCAACTCACCAAGGCGGCTCAACACCCACCAGAAGACGGTGAATGCCAGATCCAGGCCCGGTTCTACCCAGGACGCCGTTCTGGCGGACAGAAAAACCAGGGGCGTTGCGACCAGCAACAGCGGCATGAGAATCAATGAAAGTGCGGGAATGGCGAAGAGATTCGCCGCCAACGCCATCAGAGAGGTTTCACGGCCCAGGGCGCTTAACAGTGGCCAGAGGCCCGCCACTACGCCCACCTGAGCCATCAGCAAGCCTCGCGCCGCGCCCGGCTGTCGGTAACGTCCGCCAAAACAGAAGATCAGACAGGCCACGGCACCAAAGGAAAGCCAGAATCCCATGTCCAGGGGCGCCACCGGGTCCAGCAGGAGAACCAGCACCAGGGCGATCAACCAGGCGTCCCAGAGCCGCCATTGGCGACCGCTGGTCAGTACGAAACCCGCAACCAGCACCATGATCAGGGCCCGGCGGGTGGGGACGGTAAACCCGGCCAGCAACGCGTAGGCCCCGCACACCAGAGCAACGACGGCCAGGGGCAGCCAGCGGGCGAGATTGGCATTGCGTTGCCCCAGGGGGCGCAGCAGACGTGAAATGGGCCACCCGACCAGGGCAGCGATCAGGCCCACATGGAGGCCGGAAATGGCCACCAGGTGGTTGGTTCCGGTGGCGGCGAGTGTGTTCCAGTGGGCCTCGGTCATGCCTGTGCGACTGCCCAGGGTCAGTGCCTCGACCAATGCGGGCTGGCGCAGCCTGGGTAGATGGTCAAGGAGGCGGTCGCGTAACCGCTGTCGCAGTCGGTGATAACGACAGCGCAACGAGCAGGCCTGTTCACTATCCGGGGTGATGAACACGGCACGTCCATGGCCGTCGATGCCGTGGCGGTAGAGCCAGCGTTCGTAACTGCCCCCTCCGGCGTTGAGTGCCGCAACCGCCGGGCGAAGGTTCACGTTGACCCGCATGGGCCCCTGCAACGGGTTAGCAGTGACCGATTCCGGTACGGTGAGCCGGATGCGGGCTGGCGCTGGAAAGTCAGCGTCTGACCATTGCGTAATGCAAAGGGTCATCCGTTGGGCGCCCTGGGGGCTATATTCAATAAGACTGCATGGGTATCCGATAAGGGCGATGTCCGTGCTCGGCTTTGTTATGGCAGGCTGGTGTTGGGCGATGTTCGCCGCCATCCAGGCGAGACCGGACAGGACACCGGCGCACACCAGCACGACAGGGCGCAGGCCGGGGCGTAGCATCCCCGCCAGCAGAAGGATCGGCAGCGGCAAAATAAACGCATACCAGGCTGGCAGAAAACCGCCCCAGTACAGTATGATGGCGCCGCCTGTGAGCGCGAGCGTCCCTGCGCGCATGAACGGGTCTCCCTGCAGTTTGATTCGTGGCACCTTGGATATCAGTCGGGCGTTCAGCACTTATGGACAGGCGCTTCATAAAACGCTTTATCCCAACCCCGGAGCGCATCCGCGAAATCCGTGCCCTGCGCTTTCTGGGCCGGGTGGTGCATGAACCCAACCTCTGGCATATCAACCGCCATTCGGTATCACGCGCCTTTATGCTGGGCGTGTTCTGGTGCTTTGTGCCGATGCCGTTCCAGTCCATTCCGGCAGCCATAACGGCGATCTGGTTCAACGCCAACCTGCCGCTCACCATCATCGTGCTCTGGATCAGCAATCCGCTCACCATGGGCCCCATGCTCTACGCCAGCTATGTGGTGGGCACCTGGGTTCTGGGCACTTCCCCGGAGACAACCGAGTTCAAGATGGAGTGGGCCTGGATCAGCGAGCGACTGGTTGAAGTGGGTATCCCCATGTACATCGGCGCACTCCTGATGGCCGTTGCCTTCTCCACGTTGACCTATCTGGTTATTCAGTACCTGTGGCGGCGTCGGGTGCGGAAACTATGGCATCGACGGGAGGAGGCGCGCGCCAGGCGCCAGACCTCCTAGACACCTTCCTCCATAACCAGCCCCCCATGCTCCAGCCGACAGCAGCGATTCATGGTGCCGGCCAGGGTACGGTCGTGGGTCACGACGATGAAAGCCGACCCCAACTGCTGGTTAAGCTCACGTATCAGTGCCTGAATCCGCTCGCCCGTATCGTCGTCGAGGTTGCCCGTGGGTTCGTCCATCAGCACACAGCGCGGCTCATTGACCAGTGCCCGGGCAATGGCCACCCGCTGGCGTTCACCACCTGAAAGCTCACCGGGCTTGTGCTCCAGGCGCTGAGTGAGCCCTACCCGTTCCAACAGACTCGCCGCAAGACGGCGGGATTCCGCCACCGATTTACCCCCGAGCGCCGCCGGGAGCGCCACATTGTCCTGGGCCGTGAATTCACCCAGCAGATGGTGGAACTGATAGACGAAGCCAAGGGTGCGGTTGCGGAAACGGCACCGGCGCCGCTCACTCATGCCATGAATGTCCTGCCCGTCGATCAGAACTTTGCCTTCACTGGGGCGATCAAGACCACCGAGCATGTTGAGCAATGTGGTCTTGCCCGAGCCGGAGGTACCGACAATGGCCAGGGTTTCACCGGCGGCCACGCGCAGCGATACGTCGGAGAACACCGTAAGGTGGGTGCGCCCCTCGCGGTATGTCTTGGCGAGCCCCTGACAGTCGATGATGGCTGAATCACTCATAACGCAGTGCCTCCGCTGGCTGAACCCGTGATGCCCGCCAGGCGGGGTATAGCGTGGCAAGCAGACTCATAGCGAAGCCCGCCCCACTGATGATGGCAACATCGCTCCACTGAAGGTGCGACGGCAGATAACTGATGAAATAGACATCCGAACTGAGAAACTGCATGTTCAGAACCTGCTCGACCCAGTTGATGACATCGCTGATGTTGAGCGCCAGGGCGATACCCAGAAGGGTGCCGATCAGGGTGCCGGCAAAGCCGATGATCGAACCCTGCACAATGAAGATCGTCATGATGGTCGCGGGGGTCGCTCCCATGGTACGCAGGATGGCGATGTCCGCCTTTTTATCCGTAACGACCATCACCAGGGCGGAAACAATATTGAACGCCGCCACCGCCACGATGAACATCAGCAGCAATCCGATCATGGTTTTCTCCATGCGGATGGCCTCGAACAGATTGCCGTGGGTGCGGGTCCAGTTGCTGGTGTAATACCCCCCTGGTGCATTGATCGCCACCCGCTGGGAGGCGGCTGGCGCATCAAAGAGGTTGTCGACCTTGAGCCGGACCCCCTGGGGACGGTCCCCCATGCGCAGCAGGCGCGAGGCATCTTCCATATGGACCAGGGTGTAATTGCCATCCAGCTCCGCTCCGACGCTGAAAATGCCACTCACCGTGAAACGCTTGAGACGTGGCAGAACGCCGGCCGGTGACACGGACGCTTCCGGCAGAACCACGGTCACCCGATCCC
>SLIH01000437.1 GCA_007135745.1 Halomonas sp.
ATCTGTTTCTTCTCCTCCAGGCCCTGGGCAGCGTGGCGGAAGTAGGACACGATGTTTTCCACCGCCTCTTCCATGCCGTAGAACTCGGAAAATTCGGGATAACGCTTGATGACCTTGTTGGAAAAGATGCGGGAGAGGCGTGGGTCGCGGGAGGTGTCCGCCAGTTCAGGTTCACCAATGGCGATCAGCATTCTTTCCGCCGCTGTGGCGTAGGCGGATGGGTCTTCTTTGCAGATGGCCAGGTATTCCTCCAGGCTCATCTCCTCTTCCTGAGTGGCCTCATAGCGGTTCCTGAAATGCTGCAATATGCTCATGCTGGCCCCCTTGCCCAAATAAGCGTTGTTTCAGCTGTTCAGTAGTGACAGTTTCCCTCGTTCTCATTCCTTCTTTTAATTAATTGTAGAGCACGGTTCGTCGGGTGGCTGCCTGAACAGAGTATTAATGGGTTACTGTTTGTTCAGGTCGTCCGAGATTGGATGTGTACCTCTATTGAGAATAGTAGACGGGAGAGGAAATGAATAGGGGGGGAGTTACAAGTTGAGAGTTACAAGTTTCAAGGAAACGTGTGGACCATTCTCCCGAGTAGGGTGCCGGTGAGCGAAGTGAACCGCACCATGGTGCTGCCAGACACCCGGTGCGGTTCATTCCATTCACCGCACCCTACAAAACTTGAAGCTTGCAACCTGCAACTTGTAACTATTCACTCAGGCATATCCGTCACTGCGCCCTCGGAGGCGGAGTTGACGGTTTTGGCGTATTTGGCCAGGGCACCCCGGCGGTATTTGGGGGCCGGCTTCTGCCATTTGGCGCGTCGTTTTTCCATTTCCTCGTCGCTGACGTCCACGTCGATCCGGTTGCTTTCGGCGTCGATGGTGATGGTGTCGCCGTCCTCGAGCAGCGCGATGGGGCCCCCGTCCACGGCTTCCGGGGTCACGTGGCCAACGACAAAGCCGTGGCTGCCCCCGGAGAAGCGGCCATCGGTGATCAGGGCGACATCGTTACCCAGGCCCCGGCCCATGATGGCCGAGGTGGGGCTGAGCATTTCGCGCATGCCCGGTCCGCCCTTGGGGCCTTCGTAGCGGATAACCACCACGTCGCCGGCGGACACCGTACCATCCAGGATCTTCTCCTGAGCTTCTTCCTCGCTCTGGAAGCAGCGGGCAGTACCACTGAAGCGCGTGCCTTCCTTGCCGGTGATCTTGGCCACGGCGCCGGTGGGGGAGAGGTTGCCGTAGAGGATGCGCAGGTGGCTGTCCTTCTTGATCGGATTCTCGAAGCTGTGGATGATCTCCTGGTCCTGGGGATAGGGCTCCACGCTTGCGAGGTTTTCCGCCAGGGTCTGGCCGGTTACCGTCAGGCAGTCACCATGGAGCAGGCCGCGATCCAATAGCATCTTCATCAGCGGCTGGATGCCGCCGATGGCAACCAGCTCAGACATCATGTAGTGACCGCTGGGACGCAGGTCCGCGAGCACCGGGACGCGCTTGCCGATCTCAGTGAAGTCATCCAGGGACAGTTCCACGCCAATGGTATTCGCCATGGCCAGCAGGTGCAGCACGGCATTGGTGGAGCCCCCCAGGGCGATCACGATGGTGATGGCGTTTTCGAACGCCTCGCGCGTCATGATGTCCGAGGGCTTGATGTCCTTCTCCAACAGATCCAGAACAGCAGCGCCGGCGTCACGGCAATCCTGCGCCTTGGTCTGGGACACGGCATTCTGGGCCGAGCTGTTGGGCAGGCTCATGCCCAGTGCCTCAATGGCGGACGCCATGGTATTGGCCGTATACATTCCACCGCAGGAGCCCGGCCCCGGAATGGCGGTTTCCTCAATCTGCTTCACTTCGATCAGCGACTTGTCGCCCTTGGCGTAGGCGCCCACCGCCTCGAACACGGAAACAATGTCGGTGTGGCCCTCGCCGGGCTCGATGGTGCCGCCGTAGACGAAAACCGAGGGGCGATCGAGGCGCGCCATGCCCATAAGCAGCCCTGGCATGTTCTTATCGCAGCCGCCGATGGTCACCAGGCCATCGAAGCCTTCGCAGCCGGTCACGGCTTCAACGGAATCGGCAATGATCTCACGCGAGACGAGCGAGTACTTCATCCCTTCGGTGCCGTTGGCAATGCCATCGGATATGGTGATGGTGTTGAAAATCACGCTCTTGCCGCCGGCAGCATCGGCGCCGGCACCGGCTTCATCCGCCAGCTTGTCGATGTGCCTGTTGCAGGGCGTGACCATGCTCCACGTGGGGGCAATACCAATCTGCGGTTTTTTGAAGTCTTCATCGGTGAAGCCGACGGCTCGCAGCATGGCTCGGCCGGCGGATTTACCGATGCCGTCAACGACTTTGCTGGAATGGCGGCGTTTGCTGTCCTCGCTCATGGGGGCGTCTCTCTGTCTGGATCTTTAGTATGGTTCTTGATTAAAGGGCATAATGTTAGCGTGACTTGGACTTCAGGGTAAGGGGATATGTCAATGTGGCGGCAGCGGATCCTTGAGTTGAGGCCGCGTTCAAAGGGTTTTCATCTGATCACGGACGAGGTGCTGGAGCAGTTGCCTGAGCTCGGGGAGCTGAGTGTGGGCCTGCTGCACCTGTTCATCCAGCACACCTCGGCGTCACTGAGCATAAACGAAAACGCCGATCCGACCGTACGTTCAGACATGGAAGCGCATTTCCGGCATGCAGTGCCGGAGAATGCACCATACTATGAGCATACGCTGGAGGGCCCGGATGACATGCCGGCC
>SLIH01000200.1 GCA_007135745.1 Halomonas sp.
CGGCAACCTTTATCACTCTGGCGGAATCGCCCAGGATCACGGGTACCACGGGGGAATCGGCGCTCGGTCCGGTATCCAGGCCCTGCTCACGCGTCAGCTGACGCAGGAGGTTGGCGCGGGCCTTTAATCGCTCAACGCGTTCCGGGGCCTGGCGCAATACGCCGATTGCAGCTCTGGAGGCGGCGGCGTTGGGCGCTGGCATGCCAACGCTGAAGATGAAACCGGGCGCCGTATAGCGCAGATATTCTACCCACTTGCGGCTGCCCGCGATGTAGCCACCGCAACCGGCCAGCGCCTTGCTCATGGTCCCCATCCACAGCTCGACTCGGCTCGGGTCAACTCCGGAGTACTCGGCGACGCCACGCCCGGTGGAGCCAATGGTCCCCAGTGAGTGGGCCTCGTCGACAAGAAGCTCGGCACCATGGCGCTCCTTGAGTTCAACGAAAGCCGCCAGATCGGGGATATCGCCGTCCATGCTGTAGACGCCTTCAATGGCGATGAGTACCCGATCGTAGCGCTTACGGATCGCGCTCAGGCGGCGATCCACAAAGGCCCAATCGTTGTGGGGGAACGCCAGACGTTGGGCGCCGGCAAGCACCGCCCCCTGGATGATGCTGTTGTGCGCGAGCTCGTCGTGGAGAATCAGATCCCGCTCGCCGTAGAGATGGCCGATGGTGGTGACGTTTGTGGCATGGCCGGAGACGAAGGCAAGCGCATCCTCGACGCCCAGAAAATCAGCCAGCTCGGCCTCCAGCTGGGCATGCGGCGGGATCTGGCCGCTCAGCGCCCGGCTCGCCGACACCGAGGTGCCGTAATGGTCAATGGCGTCCTTCGCCGCCCGCGAGACGGCCGGATCGCCGGACATTTCGATGTAGTTGTAGCTGGAATAGTTGATCAACTCCTTACCAGCCACGTTGACGACGCTCTGGTTCACGCCCTCAATGGTTTTGAAATAGGGGTGTGTTTGAGTGTTGGCGTCAATGAGCTCGAGGCGTTGCTGGAGCTCTCGGTAACCCTCGGTCTCCTCCAGCGTGCGCACTGGAATGTGTCCGGGCTCGCTGCTGAACTCAGGTGCGACGACCACCGGACGCAGTGGCGCGGCCGGCGTTACAGGCCTCGGTTCCTCTTTCCTTTCTTCTTCGCCGTTTTCACCAGTGTGAAGGCGCACGAATTCGATAACGTTGCCCACGGTCATGCCCCGGGTCAGGGGCACTTCCGGCAGCCCCGGGAACACAGCGGCCAGTTTACGGTGCAGACGGGCCAGCATCAGGGAATCAAAACCCAGCCCATCCATGAGGCTCTGTTCGGGCTCCAGTTCACCCGCTTCAAAGGCGGCGATGTCCGCGAGCACTTCTCGCACCTGCTGATCCGTGGAATCGGGCGTCGCGGCCGAATCCTCGACGACCGGGGTCTCCGCACCATCGGGTGCCGGCATCGAATCCGAAGCAACCGGCGACTGTGCCCGGGAGACCGGCGCGGATACCCCCTGGGTTGCGGCCAGGGCGTCCCTCAATGCGTTCGCCTGAGCTTCCAGCGCCCGGCTTTGCGCCATCAGGATTTCCAACTGCTTGTCATCCATGGTTCTGGATCCCCCATGTTCGTGTGTGGCAGGCCCCGTTTCGGGCGTTTCTGGCTGCCGCGCGCTCGCTGGCGCGGGGTCCGCCGTCCGCTTCGGCAGAGGGAAGCGATGGTGTTGGAAGGGATAGGTCGGCAGGCGGACGAAACGCGCCGCCTCCGCGCCGTGCACCGAGCCCCATTCAATGGGCTGGCCATGGCAGAACAGTGCCCCCAGGCTCTCCAGCAGCACCCGGGTATCATCGGGTGCGTCGCCGGCCAGCGAAGGCAGCCCCAATCCCGCTGCGGCACCGCCATTCTGGGACATCAGGCGCAGCAGCGTCTGTCCGGGACCAAGCTCAATCCAGGTGTCGTAACCCTGCGCCTGCAGGGCCGCCGACCCATCCGCGAATCGAACCGGTTCACGCAGATGACGCCGCCAATAGGTTGCATTGGGCACTTCTCCGGCACGCAGGATGCGCCCTTCATGCTGACAGACCAGGGGGATGCGCGGCGCCTGGAACTCGATACCGGAGGCAAAGGCTTCAAATTCCGCCAACAGCGGATCCATCAGCGGTGAATGGAATGCCGCTGCCACCTGCAGGGATCTGGCGGGAACATCCTGCTCGTTGAGATGCGCGACGGCGTCCGCCACCGCGTCCTCGGAGCCTGACAACACAGTGCTTCGGGGCGCATTGTAGGCAGCCACTGTCAGCCGGCCGGGATGGGCCTTAAGTATCGGTTTGAGCGACTCGGGCTCGGCAGCCACAGTCGCCATGGTTCCTTTCTCAGCCAACCCCTCGACCAGCCGGCTGCGCTCAGCCACCAAAGCGATCATGGATTCGACGGAGATCGCTCCCGCCACGCAAGCCGCGACATATTCACCCAGACTGTGCCCCGCCACGGCTTCGGGCTCGACGCCCCAATCCCGCCATAGTGCCGACAGCGCGTATTCGACCGCCACCAGCCCCAGTTGTGTGTAGGCGGTTTCCTGAAGTCGTTCGGCCTCATCCGGATTCAGGACCACCTCCGCCAGGGGCAACTCCAGGTAGGGCCGGGCCAGTGCCGCACAGTGTTCGAACGCCTCCTGAAAGACGGGGTAACGGTGATAGAGGCCACGGGCCATGCCCGGGAACTGACTGCTCTGCCCGCTGAACAGGAACACCACGCGCGGTGGCCGCTGACC
>SLIH01000449.1 GCA_007135745.1 Halomonas sp.
GGCTTCGATTTCGATCGTGCCGGTCTGGAAGGTGATGCAGGCGCTCAGGCTACTATGATGAGCGACTTCACCATGGACATGTACCTGACTGAGCTGGAAATCACTGCCAGCACAGAGTCGCTCGATCCGGTAACAGCTGCGCCGACAGGCACCCGTGACACCGAAGCCGGTCACATCGCCATCGATGTTGGCTTTGCCATGGACATGGATGTGGACTTCGACGTCGCTGCTGTTGGCCTCCGTGGCTTCAGCATGGGTGGTGTCGGTAGCTTGCCCCTGCTGCAGGCAGCCGGTGCTCAGGGTGCCATGGGCGGTGGACCTGCTCCCGTGCCTGCGGTTGTCAACATGACCATCAGCCCCGGAACGCCGATCGGCACCTACTCCGGCCTGGACCAGCAGCCTGAAGAAGCTCTGATCATCGCTCTGGACAACTTCTCAGCCGACATGTGGATCGACGAGATCCGTATCGGTCGTGACGCTGGTGAAATCGGTGCGTCACAGTCCATCGGTTCTGTTGGCATGTCCGGTCTGGTCGTTTCCAACACTCGCCTGGCCATCTACGGCCGCGAATAATCCTGACTTAGTTTCAGGATGAGATAAGCCACCCTCCGGGGTGGCTTTTCTTTTGCCCGCTGGAAAGTGGCCAAAAGAAAAGTTCCTTCCGGCTCCAGGTCTCCTGTCATCACCAACGTATTCGAAGAGTTCACGCACCGGGCATAACAAAGCCCCGGCAGATTGCCAGCGCTTATGATTAAGCGAGTTCGTTGTAACGCTGTTTCGGCTTAATCCGGTACGGCAATGGAGAGATCAAAACCACCGCCCGGACGGGGTTGCAGCTGAACCGGTCCTTCGTCAATGGCGTGGGGCACGTTGATCTGATCAACCCCGGGCAGGTTGCTGCCGATGCTGAAGTCCAGCCGCTCACCATCAAACGCCAGCCCAAGCTGGTCGTTGAAATAGGATTTCTGGAACGGAGCTTCCGGAATTTCCGGCCGGCTGATGCCGAATACCGGCGGTGTCGGAAGCGCCATGTCGATGACCGGCTGCGCGGAAGCGATCTGGTCTCCGGGCGCCAGCAGGCTCCGCCGGATAAAATCCTCCCGAGCCAGTTCCTGGGCATCACTCAGGCTGTCCAGCCGGCGGCTGTATTCCGCCAGTACGTCGGCTTCCGATCCAGCTTCCGTAATAATGGGTTCGCCTGGCCGGATGATGGCCCTTATCGCACGCTGGCGTGTTTCTTCCAGCGTGGGCTGTTGACGGGCGCGCGGCGAGACGACAATGGCTGAATCCTTGATGAAGGTATCCACCAGTTCATCCGAGGTCAGTGTCTGTACCCCACCTTGAGCATGAGCTGTTATGCTCAGGGCAAGCCCAAGACCCAGGGCCGTGATTTTCGTGACGTTCGGGGTATGCATGATTGTGAGCCTCAATTCGCCTTTCTGCGTATTCTCAAGTATTTATCTATTGACACGCTTTTTCAATAGTGATTACCCCCTATGGGGTGTGTTTTCGTTAAAAACAGTGACGTGGCTCCATGATTTCTGAAACGATTGGAAAACTCGCGCAACGTTGGATACGTCAGCGCATTCCCCGACGCGATGAAATCGAGCTGGGGCGGCGTAATATTTTTGTCCTTCCAACACGGGAGGGCATGCTGTTCTGTGGGCTGCTGGTGATCTGCCTGCTCACTGGGATCAACTATCAGAACAGCGTCATCTATCTCTTTACCTTCATTCTTGGCGCGGTCTTTTACGGCACCATTCTGCAGACTTTCCAGAATCTTGATGGGCTGCGGGTCAGTGTCATCAGCCTGGGGCAGGGCGTTGCCGGGGAGCCGCTTCCGGTGGCTTTGCGCCTGACCGCTCCGGATGGGAGCATGCGCCCGGCGCTTAACCTTTCCTTCGATGAAGGGGTTGTTGCGAGAACGGTTGTCGAGGGGCATCGTAACGACGCCATTGTGCTCAGCATGGTGCCTGTCCGGCGGGGCCGGGTTGTGTGTCCGAGGATTCGCCTGGAGACGGATTTTCCCTTTGGTCTGATCCGTGTATGGACCTGGATACGACCCGCCAGCACCGGCGTGGCGACGCCCAGACCCGTTCAGCCGCCAGCCCATGTCATGAGCGGTGAGAGCGAGGAAGAGGGCGAAGCGTTGGTCAGGCGATCACCCGGTGATACGGATACCCTGCTGCGCCCATACCGGGCGGGGGATTCTCTCAAGCGCGTTAACTGGAAGCTTTTTGCCCGTACCGGGCAGATGGTCGTCTCCGACTGGGATGCACCGTCGGGCGATCCCCGTTGGCTGAACTGGGATGATTTTCCGGGGGTGGATCCGGAACTGAGGCTCAGCTATCTGGCCTGGCGGGTGGAGGACTGCGCTGCGAAACAGGCGCCCTGGGGGCTTGCGATCCCTGGCGTGCGGCTCGAACCCGATCTGGGGGATGCCCATCGACGCGAAAGCCTCAGGGCGCTGGGCCTCTACGGGGAAAGTGAATCGGTCGGGCCAGTCGATGACAAGGGCGAAGGTGCAGCCGCCAAACCGGGGCATAGAGCAGGAGCGCACGCATGACCGAGAATCCAACTCAGCCGGTATCCGGCCGGGCCCTGGACTTCTGGTTGGTGGGCTATGCGTTGGCGCTGCTGGCGCAGATTGAGCGTCTGCCTCTTTGGTTGACGCTGGTGGGATTTGCTGGCGGGGCAGTGGGTTGGCTCATCCGCCGACGCGGCTGGCGTCCCCTGTCGCGGCGTTGGTTGATGCCGATGACCCTGGGCCTCGTGGTATTGTTCTGGCTCGCCTACCGGGGGCAGTTCACCGTGGATACGGCCGCTTCATTTCTGGTGCTTACCGTGGCCCTGAAATGGCTCGAGTTGCGCCAGCGACGCGATCTGTTCGTGCTCTTTTTCATTATCTGCTACCTGGTGGTTGTCACGCTTCTGTTCCAGAAGGGGCTGATCTGGGCCGTGGTGCTTCTGGGCAGCATTTTCCTGCTGTTTACCGGGTTGCAGCTGGCCATGGCTGGGCAGTTGCGGGGGCTGTCCATGCAGGCGGTCAGGCGTTCGGGCGGGTTGTTCCTTAAAATGGCCCCGGTGGTTGTGGTGCTGTTTGTTTTCTTTCCGCGTATGGGCCCGCTCTGGAGTGTCCCCCTGGTTTCCGAGCAGGGTGTGACGGGGCTCAGTGAGGAGATGACGCCCGGTGATGTGTCGAACCTTGCCCAGAACAGCGACCGTGCATTCCGGGTGGAGTTTGGTGGCGACTGGCCGCGCCCGGGGGAACGTTACTGGCGTGCCATTGTGTTGGATGTGTTTGACGGGCGCACCTGGAGCCGGCGGGACCGGGGTGAGCGCGAGCGGGCCTCGCGTGTGATTGAGGCGGCGCCGGCGGATGCGCTTGCGGATGATGAGTACGAGATCCTTATGGAACCTCATTATCAGCGCTGGGGTTTCGCATTGGTCGACAGTGTGCCCCGTTCGCCGAACGCCCGCCAGGATGCAAGAGGGATGGTGCGGTTTGAGCGGTCCGTGGACCAGAGTGTCCGTTACCGAATGGGGTTTGAATCGGAGCGGGTGTCCCGGGAACTGGGAGAATCCGGAAAGCGTTTCTATACCCATCTTCCGGCCAGCGGTAATGAAATGACCCGCGCCTGGGTGGCCGAACAGCGTATGGCTATTGAAGATGACCGTCAGCTCGTTACCCGTTTCATGAGGCTGTTCAATCAGGAGCCCTTTCACTACACGTTGCGCCCCCCACGGCTGGGTGAGGATCCGGTGGATGAACTGCTGTTCGACACCCGGAGAGGCTTCTGTGAACATTACGCCAGCGCCCTGGCATTTATGCTTCGCGCGGCAGGGATCCCGGCTCGGATCATGACCGGCTACCTTGGGGGTGAATCGGGTCTGAATGACCAGTACCTCATCGTCCGCCAGTACGATGCCCATGCCTGGGTGGAAGCCTGGTTGCCCGAGTTTGGCTGGTTTCGGCTTGATCCAACGGCCCAGATTGCCCCGGACCGCATCGAACTCGGGCTGCGCGAGGCAATGCGTGATGAAGGCAGTTTCCTGGAGGACAACTGGGCCTCGCCGGATCGTTATCAGGATCTGGCGCTGGTGAACTGGCTGAGACTGCGCGCGGACGCGGCCAACTACTACTGGCAGCGCTGGGTTGTGGGGTACGAGGGGCAGACACAGCTGGCGCTGTTGTCACGGCTTCCGGGCAATATAGGTCTTCGCGAACTGGGCTTCATTACAGCGGGTCTGGTGGCCGCCTTTATCGCGCTGGCGGTGATCATCGGTCTTCTCCGCCAGCACCAGCAGCGCTTCCGTGATCCCTGGCATCGGCTGTATGATCGCTGGTGCCGTTGGTTGGTCCGTCAGGATCTGGGCGTGGGTCGGGGCGATTCGCTATCGCATCAGGTGGCTGCGGTTGCCCGGGCGATGCCGGAGCAGGCGAGCGAGGCTCGGGCTTTCAAAACGATTATGACCCGCCACTTCTACGCCGATGGCGGCGACGGGGTCGAGGCTGAAGACCTGAAGCGGGTGCGCCGCCTGTTCGGGCAGATCAGACGGAGCCGTCTACGGAGCAAACCAAAATCAGGGGAAAGACAACAGCATGGCAGACGTTGAACTGGTTCCGCTGAAGCGTGAGACATCCGAGGCGCTGGCCTGGCAGAGGCAGACTCTGCAGGGGCTTATGCGGCGTCGCAGGGAAGGGGTTCTGCCCCATGCATTGATGTTCAGTGGCCCTGCCGGGGTCGGAAAACAACACGTTGCGGAAACACTGACTTCGCTGCTCCTGTGCGAAAGTCCCGAGGAAGACATCAGGGCCTGTGGCCATTGCAAGCAATGTCAGTTGCTGCATGGGGAAGGGCACCCGGATGCGCGCCTGGTCGAACCCCAGGAGCGCTCCAAAGTCATTCGCATTGATCAGATCCGGCAGGTGGGGACCTTTGCCATGGCCAGCCCACAGGTGGCGCGGTGCAAGGTGTTGCTGATCAATCGTGCCGATCTGCTCAACGTAAGCGCGGCCAATGCTCTGCTGAAAACCCTGGAAGAACCACCGTCCGATACCTTTCTGATCCTTCTGCATCGGGCAGGGCAGCCGCTGCTGCCCACCATCCGCTCACGCTGTCAGATGATCAGGCTTGCCCCACCGCCGCTCACGCAGGCGACTGATTGGTTGGCCGCCCACAGACCGGATGTCAGCGCGGAAGACTGGGAGCGGGCTCTGGATTGGGCCGCGGGGGCTCCCCTGGAAGCGGCCCGTTTGCTGGATGATAACCGCGCTGATCAGCGCAAGCAGTGCCTCTCCGCACTGCAGGGATACCTGAGGGGGGATCTGGCTCCGGACCAGGCCGTGCGCCCCTTCCTGGCCATGCCCATGGAAGAGGCCCTGGACCTGCTGTTGCTCTGGTCCCGGGATCTTGCCCGTTCCGTTGTCGGACGGGACCGGGTGTCCGATCCGGAAGCCGCCACCATGCTCGGGTATCTGGCGCACCGCAACCATCCGGTTGAGTTACACCGGATGTATGAGCAGACACTGACCGCACGGCAGGGGCTCGAACATAACGTGAACCCGGAAATGGAGTTCATGGTGCTTCTGGATCGCTGGCGGGCCTTGATGCCGGTAAAATCCGGCGGGGCTGGAAAAGCCGTCACAAGACGCTAGACTGGACACAAAAGGTTTTTAAGGACTGGAGTCGTATGGGGCCTGGTATCGGTGCTCGCAGTGGGATAATGACCCTGACCATCAAGGATAAGGCGGTGCTTTATGCTGCCTATATGCCCTTTGTCCGCAACGGTGGTCTCTTTATCCCCACACAGAAAAACTACAAACTCGGTGACGAGGTTTTCCTGTTGCTCAACCTGATGGACGAGCCGGAAAAGATCCCCGTGGCGGGCAAGGTGGTCTGGGTTACGCCCCGTGGCGCCCAGGGTAATCGGGCAGCAGGCGTTGGCGTGCAGTTCAACGGCGATGACGAGACCGCCCGCACGAAGATCGAGGCGTATCTGGCCGGGGCACTGAACTCCGACCGTCCCACCCACACCATGTAATCATGGCTGAACACTCCCCTGAATCACCCTGCGCGGTGAGTTTCCCGTTGCCCTGGGGCAGCCTTCGCGGGCTGGCCTGGGGTAATCCCGACGCCCCCATGATCCTGGCCGTTCACGGCTGGCTGGACAATGCGGCCAGTTTCAATGAGCTGGCGCCGATGCTGGCGCATGAGTGGTATCTGGTCGCGCTGGATCTGCCCGGTCATGGGGCATCGGATCACCGCCCGGCCGGCGAAACCTATGAGCTGCTTGACCATGTGCGCGACATTGCAGTGCTTCTGAGTCAGCAGCAGCGCGAAGGGATTACCTTTGTTGGTCATTCCCTGGGCGGTATTCTCGGGGCTCTGCTGGCCGCTGCCTGCCCGGAACGAGTAGGGCGTCTTGTGATGATTGACAGCCTGGGGCCCGTGGTCGGTCGTGCCGAGGATTTTCCGGGTCAATTGGGAAAGGCCCTGCGCAAGATAACCCGTGGCGCTCGGGGCGAAGCCCCCGTTTACGGCAGCCCTGAGGAGGCCGTTGAGGCCCGCCTTGGTGGCCGGATTCCACTCTCGCGCGCGGCCGCAGAGCATATCGTCCCACGTAACCTGATCCAGGACGGCCAGCGCTGGGTCTGGCGCACAGACCCCCGCCTGCGTTACCCCTCCATGCACCGCCTCGAGGAGGAGGAGGTGCTGGCAATGTTCCGGGCCATCCAGTGCCCCGTTCTGGTCGCCAAGGCCTGTCAGGGGCTTATGGACTTTATGGGTGAGATCATACAGCCGCGTTTTGAAGCCCTCGCAGACGGCAGTCTTTGTGCGTTCGAGGGCGGTCACCATTTCCACCTCGATGGGGATGTTGTCGGGCTGGCGGAGGAAATAAAACGCTGGCTGGACGGCGCGGACCTGGACTGATTCACTTTTCCCTGGCCCCGGCAATTGCACCCTTCGGTAACACTCAATAATCTATGGGGTTGGGCGGTAGAACTTGCGCCAGATTCCCGAACGAAAATTCTAAAAGAGCGAATAGCATAATATGGTGCATGGATTTGCGAAGTGGTCGTTTTTAGTCGTCCTGGTCGCGCTGTTTGCGAGCAAGGTCCTGGCTCGCGAGGTGGATATCGGGCTGCCACCATTCCCACAGGGTGTGATTGAAAAGTCGGAGGAAGTCGAGGACCAGAGTGTTCGCATCTTCACCAGCTTTGTGCGGGAAGTGCAGGGCGAAGTTCGGGCCAATGATGAAATCAGGCGTTCCCTCTCCGGGGTCCGGCGAATGGTCGGTGTTGACCGTCAATACCGCGTCGAAGACGTGGCAGATCATTACCGTGCGCAATTGAAGGAACGCGAGGCCAACATTCTCTATGAATGCGAAGGCCGCAGTTGTGGCAGCAGCAACGTCTGGGCGAATCAGGTGTTCGGAGAGCGGAGCCTTTACGGTCGGGATGAACAGCAGACCTATATCGTCTCCGGCTGGCGGGATTCATTCAACCGCATTCAGCTCAACACAATCTACATCATTCAGCGCAGCAACCGTCAGATCTATGCCTACGAGCAGGCGTTCCGCCTGCCCGAGGGCGAGACACTCTCGGGTGTGGACCTGGACGCCCGCAGGGTCTTTGGCCCCGTGGTAATCCGCTGGGAAAATCCGGATTCGCCTTCAATGCGCGCCGGTTCCGAGGACTACAGGCGCGTGATCGAACTGGCCAATGACCACGAGGGGGGCACTCTTTACCTGGTTGGGTTCTCGCCCCTCGACGAGGGACGTTTCAGTGAAGTTATGGATCAGACCGAACGCGCCGTGGGCGTACTCAGGAATGTTCTTAATGACCGGGGTATCAGCAATGATCGAATGGAGTCCCTGATTGTTGGCCCCCTGGTGCCGACGGCCGAGGCGGGTCGTGTCGGACGGCGCATTGAAGTCATGCTCGTTCACGAGGAAGACAATGACTGAACGGAAAAGGAAGAAACGGGCCAAGGGAAAGCCCGGGGAAGGAAAAACCGTAGCCCTGGTCCTGGGCAGTGGTGGAGCGCGGGGTTACGCCCACATTGGCGTAATCGAAGTGCTCGAAGAGCAGGGTTATGAGGTTGTCGCCATCTCTGGAGCCAGTATGGGGGCGCTTATTGGTGGCATCTATGCAGCGGGGAAACTCCAGGACTACAAGGACTGGGTTACCCGACTGGATCAGTTTGCTCTGCTCAAGCTGCTGGATTTTTCCCTTGGTTCGCCGGGGGCCATCAAGGGCGAAAAGGTATTTGGGGTGGTCAACGAAATGCTCGGCGATACCCATATCGAGGATCTGCCCATTCCGTATACCGCTGTCGCAACGGACCTGCTCGCCCATAAGGAGGTCTGGTTTCAGGAAGGCCTGCTGCGCGAAGCTATTCGCGCCTCTGCTGCCATCCCCAGTGTACTGACGCCCGTCATGATGCATGGACGTGTGCTGGTGGATGGCGGACTGCTCAACCCATTGCCCATTATTCCCACCGTAGCCGCGCACGCGGATATGATTATTGCCGTCAATCTCAGTGGCTATGATCGCAAATACCGCCACCTGCCGCCTCTGGATCGCTGGCACGAGGAGGAAGAGGAAACCAGAAAAGCCTCCCATGGCGGTGGGCAGAGTAGCAAACAGGGCGATGAGCCGGTGGATCCCGAGAAGGACAGCGACGCCAGTCCGGAAGAATGGCTGGATAAGATTAAGCAGAGAGCAGCCCAATGGTTTGACTGGGATAGTGGCGGCAGTGACCGGTCGGGTTCCGCACAAAGCGTTTCCAGTGAGGAAGAGGCACTGGCTCGCGCCCAGGCCAGGGAAGCGATGAGGCTCGCGAAAAAACAGAAGAAAGAGAACGAGGGTGGCGCTCACCCGGTCAACCTGCAGGAACTGGGGCTGGGCAAGTTTGACGTCATGAACCTGGCCGTGGAGGCCATGCAGTATTCATTGACCCGTTATAAGCTCGCCGGTTATCCGCCGGACGTGGTGATCAATTTTCCCAAGCATGTCTGTCGGACCTTCGACTATCATCGCGCCCCGGAATTGATTCAGCTCGGGCGCATGCTCGCGGAAGATGCCCTGGAGGAATATCACAGCGAGGGGTATATGGATTCCGCCTCACCAACCGCGATCCGGAGCTGACCGGGCATGGGGTTTTGCCTCAAAATCGTTATACTGTCCGCCCTGCATCTGGAGGACACCGAGGATAACTGATGAACGCGCCCGAACCGGAAGCCCGGCAGAATCTGATCCAGGATCTGGAAACCCTCAGGGATTGGCTGCGATATGCCGTTTCACGCTTTTCGGAAGCGGATGTCTACTGCGGTCACGGGACCGACAACCATTGGGATGAGGCCGTTCACCTCCTCATCCAGAGTCTTTTCCTGCCCATGGATGACAATATCCACTTCCTTGATGCAAAACTCACCCGCGATGAGCGCGAACGGGTACTCTGGCGTATCGAGCGGCGTGTGGAACAGCGGGTGCCGGTGCCCTACCTGACCGGGGAGGCCTGGTTTATGGGCCTGCCTTTCTATGTGGATGATCGGGTGTTGATCCCGCGCTCCCCGCTGGCGGAATTTCTTGAGGAAGAAGGTGAGCCCTGGCTGCACGAACGCCCGGTCTATCGCATACTCGACCTCTGTACCGGCAGCGGTTGCATCGGCATTGCCGCAGCGCATCAGTTTCCGGATGCTCAGGTTGACCTGGCGGATGTCTCCACCGGTGCGCTCGAGGTGGCACGGCAGAATATTCAGCGTTACGGAATGGGTGATCGGGTCCGCGCCATCTATTCGGATGTTTTCGATGATCTCAGTGAACGCTATGATCTGATCATTACCAATCCGCCTTACGTGGATGCGGACGATCTGGCGGCCATGCCGCCGGAATACCGCCATGAGCCGGCGCTGGGGTTGGCTGCCGGTGATGACGGCCTTGCGGTCATTCGCCGTATTCTGGACGAGGCGCACCAGTACCTTACTCCAGAAGGCCTGCTCGTGGGCGAAGTGGGGAACAGCCAGGAAGCCCTTGAGACAGCCTTCCCCGAGGTCCCCTTTACCTGGATTGAATTTGAGCGCGGTGGGCATGGGGTTTTTCTGCTGGAAGCGGCGGATCTTGCACGGCTTCGATAGCACCCTGGACGAACGGAACAGACGGGACGGATTATGTCAGGCAACTCATTCGGAAAGCTTTTTACGGTCACCACCTTTGGTGAGAGTCATGGTCCCGCTCTGGGCTGTATTGTCGATGGCTGCCCCCCCGGTGTGCCCCTGAGCGAGGAGATCATCCAGCGCCAGCTTGATCGTCGCCGCCCGGGAACGTCCCGTCACACCACCCAGCGCAACGAGCCTGATCAGGTGCGGATTCTTTCCGGCGTGTTTGAAGGCGTCAGCACCGGCGTGCCCATCGGGCTGCTGATTGAGAACACCGACCAGCGTTCCAAAGACTACTCGAAGATCAAGGACCAGTTCCGTCCCGCCCATGCTGACTACACCTATCAACACAAGTACGGCATCCGGGATTACCGCGGGGGAGGGCGCTCCTCCGCCCGGGAAACCGCCATGCGCGTGGCAGCGGGGGCTGTCGCGAGGGAATTCCTGAGCAGCAAGGGCATTGAGATCAAGGGCTGCATGACCCAGCTCGGGCCCATTGAGCTGGCGATCGAGGACTGGTCCGCTGTGGATACCAACCCCTTCTTCTGCGCGGAACCGGAGCGCGTACCCGAGCTGGAATCCTTTATGGACAAACTGCGCAAGGAAGGCGATTCGGTCGGTGCAAGAATCACC
>SLIH01000254.1 GCA_007135745.1 Halomonas sp.
CCGCATGCTCTGTATGGTGCTTTTATTGGTGATTGGCTACTGGCTTATCGTCCAGAGTCAGGTATGGGCAACCGGTGAGGGGCCAGTGGACGCCAGTGGGTTGCTGATTGCCTACAGCGTGCTTCTGCCGTTGAATCTACTGTTTTTCACCCTGCTTCCGGAGCGGGGGTTGTTCAATTCCTATGGTGCGCTCCTGTTGGGGGTTATCGCTCTGCAGGCGGGCCTCGTTGCCTGGGTTCTGGTGGATGAGCCCTTCGATTTGGTGGCGTTGCTTGGGGCCTCGTGGCTTCCGATTGATCTGGGCCTGCCCGTGCCTGAACTGGGCGCGCTGGTCATGCTGGTGGTTTTGATTGTTCTGGCGTGGCGTCTGTGGCGGCAACCCTTCGCGCTCAATGCCTGTCTGTTGTTGCTTGTTCCCGCTCTGGCCGGGGCAGCCTACTGGGTTAATGTACCGGTCGCGCCCCAGGCCATATTCACATCGGCGGCACTGATGCTTGCGCTGGGGATCGTGCTGGATATGCAGCGCATTGCTTATCGGGATGACCTCACCGGGCTGCCTGCCCGGCGCGCACTGAATTTCCGCCTGGCGGCACCCGGGCGGCGCTACACCATTGCCATGCTGGATGTGGATCACTTCAAGAAGTTCAATGACACCCATGGTCACGACGTTGGCGATGATGTGCTGCGCATGGTGGCCAGCCAGCTACAGGCCGTAGGCGGTGGTGGCCGGGTTTTCCGGTACGGCGGCGAGGAGTTCACCATATTCTTCCCGAGGCGAGATGTTGAAGATGCACGGCCCTATCTGGAGCGCATCCGGGAAAAGATTGCCGATTATCCTCTGGTGGTAAGAGGTAAAGAGCGCCCGAAAGACAGCAAGGCTGGACGTCGGCAGCGGGGGCGCAAAAAGGGCCACAAGACCACCCGTGTCACCATCAGCATCGGTGTGGCGGAACGAACGCCGGACCTGCGACGCCCCGAGCAAGTCCTGAAAGCCGCCGACAAGGCCCTTTACCGCGCCAAGCGGGGAGGGCGCAACCGGGTGGCCAAGTAGCAGCTCGACAATCGTCTCCGTTGAATAACTCTTCGCTTGATTCATTTTGTATGAATGTGTTTCCTATTCTTTCTGTTGCAAGTCTTTAGGCGAGTCTGGACTACACTTTCAGAACCTGATCCTCGCAAATGGTGCCAGCGCCAGTGCTCAGAAAACCGCTTCTAGCCATCCTGTTTCTTTGGGTTCTGCCTGCTGTCGCTGCAAGCACTGAATCGTTTCCCGCCGGCACCGAACACCGTTTTAGTTCCCTGAGCGAGGACCTTTCCTATCTGCGCGATTCTGAGCATCGGCTATCGGTAACGGATGTTATTCAAAGCCTGGACGAGCTGCCCTGGGAAACAACGGACGCAGCAGTGCCAAACCTCGGCATGTCCGCCGACACGATTTGGTTTCGGGTCACGCTGAAACACACCGGAACTGAGCCCAGGCATGCATGGCTTGAGCTGGCCTATGCCAAACTTGACGATGTTCGTATGTATTTTGTTCGGGAGGGGGACATTGTTCAGCAGGAAGTGTTTGGAGACCTGCTTCCATTCTCCGCGCGGCCGATCAATCATCGCAACTTCATTGCTCCGGTCACGCTTCCGCCCCAGTCCGAGACCGAGCTCATCATGAGCGTTCGCAATGGCGGTGCCCTGCAGATGCCTCTGCGTTTATGGGAGAAAGAGTATTTTCTGGAGCAGGATCAGAGTACTTTTGCCCTGCAGATGATGTTCGCCGGCCTTATGACGGCTCTGGGTGTGTATAACCTTCTGCTGCTGTTCTCCATCCGGGATATCAGCTATCTGTGGTATGTGATCAATGTTTTCAGCATTGCACTGGCGCAGCTCTCGATCTCGGGGATCACCTCCCAGTTCCTCTGGCCGGAATGGCCGGAACTGAACCACGTATCGTTGGTTGCGCTTTTCTCCCTGAGCATGACAACGGGCTCACTCTTCACCTACCACTTTCTGCAGCTGCCGAAACACAGTAGCTGGTGCGCCCGAGCAGTGCTGCTTATGACGGGCTGGGGCCTGGTGCTGTTCATGGCAAGTTTTGTTCTTGATTACACCCTGGTTCTTCAGACGCTCAGTGTTTCCGCGGCGATAATCACCCCGTTTATTCTCGCCATAGGCATTTACCTCTGGGCCAGAGGCGTGGTTCTGGCCCGTATCTTTACCATCGCGTGGTCATTTCTGCTGATAGGGCATACGTTGCAGGCTATGAGTAAGCTCGGCTTTCTTCCTCGACTGGATGTTTTTGAACACGCCCCGCAGATAGGGACCTCGGCTGAGATGTTGTTGCTTTCCTTTGCGCTCGCCTACCGCTTCAATGAGGAACGCAGGCAACGTATTCAGGCCCAGAAAAAAGCACTGGAGGTCCAGCGCGCGGCCAATCTCGAGCTGGAGTCCCGCGTGCAGGCGCGGACGGAGGAGTTGGAGGTGGCAAATCGTCAGCTGGAAGCGATCAGTCAGGTTGATGGGCTTACGGGACTGAAAAACCGTCGCTTTTTTGATGAGGCGCTGGTGCTGGAGTGTCGCAAGGGAAGCCGGGAGCAGTCAGAGCTTTCTTTGTTGATGATTGATGTGGACCAATGAAATCGATCTGGAATTTAGAATAACTAACCCCAACCAGGACTACAATGGGCAATTGAATTATTCGGTGAAAATGGATTCAATAACAATAGAAAAAGTA
>SLIH01000228.1 GCA_007135745.1 Halomonas sp.
ATGGCGCAGGCCGGCGCGGACGTTGACCCAGTGCGCCACATTCAGTTCGCCCCCCAGGGAAAGGAACTGTTGGTCCGCGCCCGGGCCCAGGCTGTCTGTTTTGGTCAGATCCAGGTCCGCCGCGAGCGTGTGCCAGTCGCTGGTATGGGCGACACCGACGGTGACCTTGGGGTCCAGGTTCAGTTCATGGCGGTCTTCCCCGTTCTGGTCGCCGGCGGTTTTCAGGCTTTGAGGGATAAGGTTGCGTACGGAAGCACCAAGGCGCCATTCATCGTTGGGGCCAACCTGTGTGGCTGCACCGATGTCCAGGTTCAGGTGGTTGTCCTTGGTCTCAAAATCCGAGGCGTCGAAATCATCGTCGTCGAAGTCATCCACGCCCTGGCGGTAGTCGAAGGTGCGCATCTGGACATATTTCGGGGTGACACCAATCATGACTTCCTGGCTCTTGATCATAAACGGCCGGGCGAAACTGACACCGAATTCGCCCACGGCACTGGCCAGAATCTCCCCTTCGGAGCCCAGCGCGCGGAGTTCGTCGTTGTCGAAATCGTAGATCGCATCCAGTTCGGATTCGACGGCATCCGCATCTTCGGCTTCCGTGACGGCTTCAAAGGCGGCGATGTCGTCGTCGTCCATATTGGCTTTGACGGTTGCCCTCAGTTGGGCGTTGGCATGAACGCCGACGGCCAGATTGCGGCCAGGCACGGCGAGGAGCGTGCCCGCTCCAAATCCGAGACGCATGGTTTCCTGATCCAGACCAGTCAGTGCCCTGGCGAGATTTTCCGAGCTGCCCTGAACATCATCCACGGCATTCTGGGCACCCGTAAAGTCACCGCTTTCACGCGCACTGTTGAAATCCCGGATCGCGTCTTCAAATCCCTCCAGTGCATCCTGAATGGCATCGATCTCGTCAACCACGTCGTCGTTATCCGCAAAGCGGGCGTTGACCGAGGGCAGGGTCAGGGCAAAGTCGTCCGACCACCTGTCGTGTTCCGCTGCCAGCAGAGCCGGGTTAAACAGTGCTGCGCCTGCTGGCCGGGCAGAAGCCACGCCCGTGCCACCCATGCCGAGGGCGCGGGCGTCCTGAAACGCCGGCGGTGCGGCATTGGCGGTGGTTGCGAGTGAGAAACCAACAATGGCAGTGGCCAGTAAAAGTGGCGTGGAATGCTTTGGCTTGAAGGTCATGAAAGCTCCTGGGAGATCATTGGCTGAAAAACGCGTTTTGAAAAGACTGACGGAATGGCTTAAGCATAGTTCCATATGTCCGGCATGACACGCTGGTGTATAGCGTTGGAAACGACTTTTAACAAAATGAAGTATGGCGGGGTTGGCCCACGGCAGAGGAAAATTGGTCCGGGTTTTGCAGCGATCTGTGCAGAACAGATTTCTGATTCGAATTCGAGGTATTGAGAGCCCATGTTTCGTTGGATTTCACAGGCAGGCGTTGTGATGTTGCTGGCAGCGGCACTGGGCGGCTGCGCGCTCTGGCCTTTCGGGGGGGATGACGATGACTACGGGGCTTTTGGCGACCCCCAGGCTGCGCGGCTGCTGATGGCCCGGGGCTGGGCGGATTACGCAACCGAACCGATATCCGAGCGTGGCGATGCCTGGCGTAGTGCCGCCTGCCGGGCAGAGGACAGGGCACGGCAATCGCTTTCGCAGCAGATACGACAAAACCTGAAGTCCGCATGGGCACAAGCCGAGCTGAGAAGTGGCAATGAATTGCCGTCTTTGCGGCAGAGCGACCTGGATACGATGATCAATGACATTCTGGACCGTGCGCATTTGGTCTCGCGCGGTGATCCGGAGTATGGAACCACGGAAGCCTTCGCAGGGGTGCGGCTTTCGGGTGAGCTGAGTCAGTGCCTGTCTGAATCACCGGTGGATGAGGTGGGTTCGCTTTGTGCAAGGTCACCGGAGATGGATTCGCTGCCGAGGTGTGATGAACTCTCGCCTCCGGAGCTCCTGTATTATCTGGAGGATGCGTAAATGCTGAATCGTGGAGTAGGCGCTCTCGTCCTGATCCTGGCCCTCGCCTGGATGATCCCGGTCTTGGCGGCTGAGTCCGAGACCTCGAATGGTGGTAACAATACCGCTAACGCGGAGGAGGAAAGGCCACGGGTCCAGATCGATTTTGGTCCACGGCGTATTCCGGTACCCGCGCATACCCGGGCGGCCCTGGAGCCTCCGTTTGAAGCGCCTGACGAGGGGGACGGGCCGGCAAACACCCAATGGCGACTGACGGATCAGGAGGCGCGGCTTGTTGCCGATACCGAATCCGTCGATCGTGAGGTAGAGGATAATCTGCAACGGCTGGCTGCCCGCCGTGCCATGAATGGCGCGGGACATTGCCCGGGCAGCGATACACTCAATTACCGCAAACGGGTGGCGGTCACAAGTTTCACTCTTTCCGCGCCGGATCATGCCACTTTGGGCGCCCTGACCGATGTGCACCGGGAATTGCCCCGCGAGCTCTACAGTCGGTTGGATGATATGGATCAGGTGATTCCCTTCTCTGCGACTGGCACGCGACTGTTTCCGCGAGTGCAGGATGCCCCCACACAACGCCGTAACGACAATCGCCTCACGAAGGCAGTGGCTCTGAGCCGGGAAATGGACGCTCAGTTTGTTGTTTCTGGTGTGGTCCGCGACATGAGTGTCGAAGATCAGAAAGCCTGGGGTACCTCCAAGGTAAACCAGTGGCGGGGCGCTCTGGGTCGA
>SLIH01000155.1 GCA_007135745.1 Halomonas sp.
TCCATGAACAGACCACCCATCCCGGCGCCAGGCTGATCATCCAGCCAGATGTCCTCAATCGCAATCCTCTGGTCACGGATCTGGTAGCCAATGGTCATGCTGCCATCGTTGTTCAGGTCTATGTGGTAAACCTGAAATGCGCCGTCACCTGCCGTGCCGGCAGAGCCAAGGCTCACATTATCAAGATGAATGCCATTACCCTCAGTGAAATAACTGAAGGTATCAATGGACATCTGCGTATCCATCTCAACAGTGATACCGGCCTGACCACTGATGCCCGACATTTCCGATTCTTCCAGCGGCTTCATGCCGGCAAGAGCCTGGGCTCCCGTCAGGAACAGCACTGGCAGGCTAACCGAGACCACGCGGATTGTTTTGTCTGTGAACATCAAGTTGGAACTCCGCATAAAAGGATCCACCACCAAGCCGTCAGGGATTGCCGACAGGGAAAACAAGCATGTTGCCCTCAAGCGTCGCCTCGCCATTCATTTCCACGGTCAGGCGATCAGTCTGCTGGAAGCCATCGTCAGTGGGGCGCCGAGTGGAGCTTGTCGCCATTGTGTAGGAGAAGTCTTCGAAGCGCAGGGTATCGGGCAGGCCAATCTCCAGCACTTCGCGATTGAACTGTGCGCCATCCCCATCAAAGCCACTATCAATGTGCCGGGTGCGCAGGGTCAGCCCCTCAAATGCGATCGTGCCCTGGAGATCATCCAGTACGAACCACCCCCCTTCCTCACTCAGGCGCGCAGCAATCCGGGCACCACCATCATGCAAAGGGCCCCCGTCTCGGTTGAACGTCACATCCCCACTCAGCGACATGCCGCCGCCCTGCCCGGACACCGAGGACAGCGCCTCATCGTCCAGGCGCTCCATATCAGCCGCTGCCGGCACCGCCACCATAACGGCAGTCAATAATGAGAAAACCGATTTTACTGGCATAATCAGGCTTTTCATTGCGGCAGTGCCCTCGTCGTCATTTCAAGCTTTTGGAACAGCACCCCTTCCATGCGCGAGCTTCCAAAGTCCTGGTCCCCAACCTGCAATTGGCCGATTTCAATATTGCTGCGATAGTCAGGATTCGTGTAATACGCTTCAAACCGGTCCCATTCCTGACCATCACTGCTTCCGCGGGAGCCGTCATCACCTATCAGGTCTGGGTTCAGCACGTCAGTGATATCCTGGATCTCCAGGCGCAGATTGCCGGGCTCGCCAAGATCCGTCTGGTTCGGCCCCAGCACGCTGAAAAACAATGGCTGGAGTTCGTTGCCGAGCGAAAGCTCCATAAGGAAGTCATTAAAGAAAATTGTGTCGCCGCAGTTGGAGCCTGATTGATCACAAGCGTTGATAGCGAGCTCCGGCGTATAGAAATTCATCTGAATCTCACCGGCCAGCTGATTTCGTTCGTCATCGCCCCAAAGACGGATGTAGCTTCCATCAATAACCGCAGCGGTAGCGTGAACATTCAGGTTGGAAGACTCGCCACCGGCATCTATCGTGGTCTGAAGCCCCATATCGAAGCGCTCGCCGTCCCGGCTGGAACAGGTGCCGCCACCTCCGCCCCGAATACAACTGGAATCGCCATCCTTCGTAGGCGCGGCGAACTCAAACACGGCTTTGCCCTGCCGTGCATCCGGAAGCAAGTCATTGTCGCCAAGCTCATCACCATCCCTGAGCTGAATCGTATAAGGATTGGTCAGCCTACCGAGGTTTACATTACCCAGGTTCTGCCCATAGTCACTGTCCGCACCGCCTATGTAAAAACGATCAACCGTAACCTCAACGTCCTCTCCATCGCTGGTCTGAATTCCGCTGAGGCGGAAAAGCGTGCCTTCAGATTCGTTGGTTCCATGAGCGAACTTGAAGTCCTCAAGCACAATACCAACGCCCTGGCCTTCCACATCCGCCATTTCCGATTCGGAAAGCGCTTCCATGTCCCCGCTCGCCATAGCGGAGCAGGCAATCATTGCCATAGGCAACGTCAGCCAGGAAATCCGGTGCTGGAAAGTTGTATCCGCTGCCACTTGAGACCTCCGCCTGAAATCCTCAGTCCCTGCCGGTGGATTAATAATCCGACAAGAGGTACTGCTCCCATCTGCTCAGCGTAATCACTTCAGCAGCCAATGCTTTGAAGCAGTCTGCAGATTGGACTTAAGGGTTTGGCGGAGGTGCTTCCAAGTGCTGTTTTATCTAATTTTTGTGGACCTGGTCACACAACGGGGCTGAGGTGATGTTTCGTAAAGAAAGATAGTAAAGCAACGCTTTGTCTGCCCTTTTGGGGGCTGGCTTTGAAGGCGGAGGCACGGACGGCCGCCGCGGGGCGGCGGAGATGACCTACTTTGCTCGCGCCTGAGGCGCTCGGCCCTTCGGGCCCGCCGGCGATGCCGGCGTCCTGCGCCGTGCCTTCGCACGGCTTGTCACATGGCCCGTTTGTAGTGGGCAGTACGACGAGGGATTGCTGCAGCCCGAAGCCGCCGGCCTTCCAGGCCGGGACGATGACCCGGCCCGCACCGCTGAGGGTGCGGGCGTTCGCTCCCTGACGAAGCCATGCTTCGTCTGCCCTGCGGGCACCGGGGCTCACACTCCCGTAGGTCATCGCTTTCAAATGCCCAATAAAAAACCCCCACCGACTCGGTCGGAGGGGGTTTTGTATTGGGAGCCTGACGATGACCTACTCTCACATGGGGAGACCCCACACTACCATCGGCGCTGAGTGGTTTCA
>SLIH01000088.1 GCA_007135745.1 Halomonas sp.
ACCAACGAGGCCGGAGTAACCGGACCCGACTACGGCATAACATTTTCCGAGAATGCGCTGGCACTGACATCCGAAACCACGGGTGAATCTGGTGCCACGGGAAACTTTGAGAACAACCCGGTAGGTGACAACATCAGCTTCTTCCTGGGCGGGGACGCCGCCACCATGAATGTTGACGGTGGTTTCGACACCGGTTTCTCTTTCTATTACAGCTCATCTGAGGAAGCCTTTGTGGACGTCTACAGTGAACCAGGCGGTGAGGGCGATTTGTTGGAATCACTTACGCTTGGGGAGAATTGGCAGGACGGCGGCTGTGCTGAAGAGGCAACCACAGGTTACTGTAATTTTGACCCAATAGGTGTCGAGTTTGACGGCGTTGCCAAATCGGTGGACTTCGGCGGCACCATCAACCGGGTTGGGTATGATGCAATTACCCTGGGAACAGACATACCCGGGAATGATCGGCCTGTTGACGTCCCGGCACCCGCCACGTTGACCCTGTTTGCTGCCGGCCTGCTGGGTTTGGTTGGTTTCAGGAGGCGCGCAGACTCCCGCGGACAATGAGCTGTCACGATCAGCGACGATAGGGCACGGAACGGCTGGATTCGGCAAAGATCCAGGAAAAGCCGAATCCAAACAGGAAGGAGTGGTCCCGTTCGACCAGTGGGCTGTCACTGAATTCGGCGCCTTTGAGGTTGTCGTAGCGGAAGAAGGCACCGAGCCAGTAGTTCTGGAAGCGCCGGGCGCTGGAGGCGCTGAAGCGGGCGCCGCTGTAGCCGCCGCTGGCGCGGAATTCGGGGCGGCCCGGGCGAACGTCGTCTTCGCCGACGGTATAGAAGTAATCATGGAAGCCCTGATCGGCGAATATGGGGCCGAGGGTGGCGGTACGACGCCAGCGGCCGCTGAAGCCGGCGGCGTTGTCCACCCAGTAGATGTTGGGTGCGAAGGTCCAGCCTTCCTGGTCGATACGTGGGCCGGAATCCACGGAGAAGGCGCCGCGTACCGGGAAGCGCAATTCCAGGTAGCGCGTTCTGTCTCCCTGCTCCCAGAGTGAGATATTAAGGGAGGGGCCGAGTTCGATCAGCGGTGCCAGGTCATCCATGCCTTCCCGGCCGTTCTCTTCGTCGTTGACGGGAAAGGCGCCGTCCGCGCTGATATTGATTTCCATCCGTTCCGACGTGAACAGCAGGCTTCGCACACCATCTCGATCCGCCTTCAGCCGGTCCCCCCGATAGACCCAGTATGGGATGGGCAGGGCGATCAGTTCGGATTCGGAAGAGCCCCGATAATGGGGAAACTGAAGTCCGCCAATGCCTATACCAAGCTCCCAGAGCGGCTCCTGCGACATGGCTGGCAGAGGCGCCATTCCGAATAGCAGTGCCGCAATGCCTGCAAGCAGTCTTCGGTGGGCGATTCGGCTCATGGGAGGGATCATTCTGGCGTCGGATAGTTGATGGTAGCTATACGTTAACACGCGGGCATTGGCTCATGCTGTGCGCCGAAACCAGGATTTGAGCAATGCGCGCAGAACGTTCCAGCGGGCGATGAGCAGGGCGGTGAAGATCAGGCCGCAGCCGGCGAACTGGCGCAGGGACATGGTCTCGCCGAACCAGCCGGCGGCGAAGAGGGCGACCAGCGCGGGTTCCATGGACAGGATGACGACACCATGACTCTGGGTGGAGAGACTCTGGGCCCAGGTCTGCACGAAAAAGCGGCCCGCCGTGCCGACAATGGCACTGAGCACGATCCACAGCACCAGATTCCCGCCAAAATCACCGAATGTCGGGGCCCAGGGCTCGAGTATGAGTGAGAAGACTGTGGTGAGCACGCCCACGGTGAGCAGTGCCAGGGTGGTGAGTGCGTAGACCGGGACCTTCTCACGATGACTCACCCGTCCAGCCGGATTGGCGTTGGCGGCCCGGGTGTTGAGTATGAAGTAGAACGCCAGGATGACAGCGGCGGTCACGAAATAGATCTGGCCGGGCTCCGGATTGAAGCCGTCGTTGAGCGAGAGCAGGCCCAGTCCGGCGATGGCGACCGGTAATGCCGTCCAGGTGGCCAGCGGTTGGCTTTCCCGGAAGGCCAGCCTGGCAATCACCGGCACGAAGACCACACCCAGGCTGATGATAAAGGCCCCTTCGCCCACATGACTGGTCTGGTGCAGGCCCGTGACCCAGAAGCTCATCCCCACGCCGAAAACAGCTCCCACCCGAAGGCTTCGCCAGAATTGCTCCCTCGTGAGTTGAAGCAGTTGACGGTATCCGATGAGTGCCAACACCCCACCGGCCAGGAGAAAGCGAAGCGCCATAAACAGCAGCGGCGGCATCGCCAGCACGGCTTCCCGGGAAAACATCCAGCTGATTGCCGCAAGCAATGCCACCAGAATGAAGAGGAGATCGGATTTTGCGGCGGGGGTAAGAGTCACGAAGGCTCCCGTATTGCACGATGGGTAAAAATGCCGGGATATTGTAGCATCCTATGCAGTTTTGTAGGTTGCGTTGAAGGGAATGAAGCGGATCGGTGGTGTGTTTGCGGTTTGAGCGAATCGGGCGATTGGTGCGGCTGTTTTCGTGGTGTGCTGTGAATGGATTGAACCACACCGGTATTGTGTATGCGTTATTGTTCGGGAATCTGGCGGGCGGTGCGGTTCGCTTCGCTCACCGGCACCCTACGGTGTGGGCTGTTTTGTAGGGTGCGGTGAATGAAATGAACCGCACC
>SLIH01000418.1 GCA_007135745.1 Halomonas sp.
CCGTGGTGGTTCTGGATGGCCAGGAAATTGGCGCCGGCTTCAATCAGCCAATCAGTGGCACCGACCCGACGGCCCATGCCGAAATACGGGCTTTAAGGGACGCTGCAGCCCGGGTGGGAAACTACCGGCTTAATGGAGCGTCACTGTATGTGACCATTGAGCCCTGTACCATGTGTACCGGTGCGTTGTTGCATGCCCGGATCGGGCGGCTGATCTATGGTGCTCCGGAGCCGAAAGCTGGCGCTGTTCGTTCCCGGGCGCGGTTGCTTGAGGCCGACTATTTTAACTGGAAGGTGGCGGTGGTTTCCGGCGTCATGGAGACGCAGTGCAGTGCCCTGATCAGCGGTTTCTTTGCCCGACAGCGGGAGCGCAAACGCCGTATCAGTCAATCCGAGTGAAGGGAGACAGCGGGTGACACAAAAGGTATTGGTAACCGGCGGCGCCGGCTACATAGGCAGTCATGTGGCAAGACAGCTGGTGGAAGCCGGCTATGAGGTCGTGGTCTTTGACAACCTCTCCACCGGCCACGCCTGGGCGGTACTGTCCGCTGAACTGATCGTCGGTGATCTGGCCGATCCCGGGGCGCTCGACAGGGTGTTCTCGGAACATGATTTTCAGGCGGTTCTGCATTTTGCCGCCCATATTGTGGTTCCGGAGTCCGTTGCTGACCCGCTGAAATACTACAGTAACAATACCCGTAATACCCTCAATCTTCTGACGGCCATGGACCGTCATGGCGTTGATCGTATCGTGTTCTCCTCCACGGCGGCCGTTTACGGCATGCCGGAGCAGGAGATGCTGACCGAGGACATGCCGCTTGCGCCCATTAATCCCTACGGGGCCTCCAAGATGATGAGCGAGCGCATGATCATGGATCTGGCAGCGGCTTCATCGCTGCGTTACACCATACTGCGCTATTTCAATGTGGCCGGGGCCGATCCCGAGGCTCGTCTGGGCCAGGCGACGCCGGAGGCCACCCATCTGATCAAGGTGGCCTGCGAGTGTGCCACCGGGGCGCGGGATGGCATGTCGGTGTTTGGTACCGATTACGGTACGCGCGATGGAACCTGTATCCGTGACTATATCCACGTGGAGGACCTGGCCAGCGCCCATGTCCGTGCGCTCGAGTATATGAATGAGGGTGGCGGGTCCGAAGTGCTCAACTGCGGGTACGGTCGGGGGTTCACGGTTCGGGAAGTGATCGATGTGGTCAAGCGGATCTCGGGCGTCAACTTTCCGGTAGAGGAAAACGGACGGCGGGCAGGTGATCCGGAAGCGCTGATGGCGGATAATCAGCGGATCCGTCGGGTGCTGGACTGGCAGCCGGCCTATGACGACCTTGAAACCATTGTAAGCACCGCGCTCAAGTGGGAGCGCTATTGGCAGGATCATCAGGGGCGCCTCTGAAAACGAGGTGCTCCATGGAAAATGAAGGAATGGAATAAATGCGGATTACGATTTTTGGAACCGGATACGTTGGTCTGGTAACGGGTGCCTGCCTGGCGGAGGTTGGGCATCACGTCACCTGCATGGATGTGGATCAGGGCAAGATTGATGGCCTGAAGCAGGGCGTCATACCCATTTACGAACCCGGCCTTGAACCCATTGTCACCCATAATTATCAGTCCGGACGTCTGGATTTCACCACCGATGTGGCCCAGGCCGTGGCCTTTGGCGATCTGCAGTTCATTGCCGTTGGCACCCCCTCGGATGAGGACGGCTCGGCGGACCTTCAGTATGTACTGGCCGTGGCGCGCAGCATTGGCGAGCACATGGATGATTACAAGGTCATCATCGATAAGTCCACGGTGCCGGTGGGAACCGCTGACCGCGTCCGCGAGGCAGTTTCTTCCGTGTTGCGCGATCGTAATCTTGAGCTGCCATTTGACGTGGTGTCGAACCCTGAATTCCTGAAAGAGGGGGCGGCGGTCGATGACTTCATGAAGCCCGACCGCATCATTGTGGGTACGGAGAGTGAGCGGGCCCGCGAACTGCTGCGCGAACTCTATTATCCGTTCAATCGCAGTCATGATCGGACCCTGTTTATGGATGTGCGCTCGGCGGAACTGACCAAGTATGCTGCCAATGCCATGCTGGCAACCAAGATCAGCTTCATGAACGAGATTGCCAACCTGGCGGAGCGGCTGGGGGCCGACATCGAGAATGTCCGTCGCGGCATTGGTTCCGATCCCCGCATCGGTTACCACTTCATCTATCCCGGCTGTGGTTACGGCGGCTCCTGCTTCCCCAAGGATGTGAAGGCGCTCTCCCGGACCGCACGCGAATACGACTACGATTCGCGTGTGCTCAATGCGGTGGAGGAGGTGAATGATGATCAGAAGCGGGTGCTTTTCGCCAAGATCAATCACCACTTCGGTGGCAATCTGGAAGGCAAGGTGATTGCCCTCTGGGGCCTCGCTTTCAAGCCGAACACCGACGACATGCGCGAAGCGCCCAGCCGGGTGTTGATGGAACAGCTCTGGAAGGCCGGTGCCCGTGTCCAGGCCTATGATCCGGAATCCATGCGCGAGACACAGCGTCTGTATCCAGACGAAGATCGTCTGCAGCTCTGCGGAACCAAGGAGCAGGCTCTGAAAGGTGCGGATTGCCTGGTTGTCTGCACGGAATGGAAAGAGTTCCGGTCACCGGATTTCGAGGAGATTGCAGCCAGTATTGCCTCGCCGGTCGTATTCGACGGGCGCAATGTCTACGACG
>SLIH01000246.1 GCA_007135745.1 Halomonas sp.
AGCGGTTGACCGGCCCCGCGCATCACCATGGCGTTCATTGTGGCGGGCCTTCTGGCTGCATTCATGTCGTCATCTCCCGCAGTTGCTGATGGTTCAGGCTACCATGTATCAACGAAACCGCCGCTCTTATTCTTCTCTCGGCCATGAGCGGTGCTGTCGAGTCCGGACAGTATCCAGCGCCGGGTATCCGCCGGATCAATGACCGCGTCAATCTCCAGGAATGAGGCAGTATTGATGGCCTTGCCCTGCTCATAGGCGCGGTTCACCATGCGTTCGAACAGCGCCTGGCGTTCGTCGGCGTCCTCAACCGCAGCCAACTCCTCTGCATACCCCAGCCTCACCGCGCCTTCCAGACCCATGGCGCCAAATTCTCCGCTGGGCCAGGCGATCGTGAACACGGGAGAATGAAAACTTCCTGCTGCCATGGCCTGGGCGCCAAGCCCGTAGCCCTTGCGCAGGACCACAGTGAAAAACGGCACGTTCAGGCTGGCCGCTGTGACAAACATTCTGGAGACATGGCGAACGGCCCCCTGACGTTCGGAATCCGGCCCGACCATGAACCCCGGTGTGTCGCAGAGTGAAAGCAGGGGCAACCCGTGGGCATTGCACAGTTGCATGAAACGGGCAGCTTTATCCGCCGCGGAGGCATCAATAGCACCGCCCAGCCGTGCCGGATCGTTGGCGATCAGGCCCATGGGCCGTCCCTCGATTCGGATCAGGCCAGTGATCATGGGTTGGGCGAAGTCTTTGCGCAGCTCCAGGAAAGTCCCTTCATCCACCAGGTTCCGGATCAGCTCGCGAATATCGTAAACACGGACACGCTCCTCGGGGATGCGATGCCGCAGCATGCGCTGGTCCTCATGTTCCGGGTTCTCGCGGGTGCCCTGAAAATAACTCAGGTACTGTCGGGCCAGCGCCATGGCGTGGCGGTCGTCGTCAGCGACCAGATCAAGTACGCCGTTGGGCCCCTGAACGCTGACGGGGCCGATTTCTTCCGGGCGGAAGCGGCCCAGACCGCCACCCTCGATCATGGCGGGCCCGGCCATGCCGAGGGTGCTGTCCCGGGTTCCGATAATGACATCGCTGCATCCGGCCAGCGCGGCATTGCCGGCAAAACATCGCCCGGAAACCACACTGACCAGGGGCACCTGGCCCGAGAGTCGTGCCATGGCCGCAAAAGTGGGCACATCGAGACCGGAGACACCCAGGTAATCCGTATCGCCGGGACGCCCGCCACCACCTTCGGCCAGCAGCACGACGGGCAGGGACCATTCCGCCGCGAGTTTCAGAAGCCGGTCGGTTTTCTTGTGGTTCATGACGCCCTGGGTGCCAGCGAAGACCGTATAGTCGTAGGCTAACGCAACGCAGCGACTCGCTTCCGGGCCAAAGAGATCACCATTGACGGTGCCGCTCCCCGCGACCAGTCCGTCGGCGGGACTGCGACGGATGAGATCATCAACGGGGCGCCGGCGCCGCTGCGCTGCCAGAGCAAGGGCGCCATACTCCTGGAAGCTGTGCTCATCAAGAAGGTCGGCGAGATTCTCCCGTACGGTTCGTCGTTTCTGCGCATGGCGTTTCTGGACCGCTTCGGGCCGGCCTTCATCAAGCGTGATGTAATGCCGTTCCAGAACTTCCGAGAGGTCTGAACGGATATGATCCGGTTCTGGCAATCGCTCGGAATCTGAACAACTCGATGCTTCTCCTTCCGCCGCAACGAGAAGGAGTGTTTCCCCTTCATGAACGGCGTCACCAGGCTCCTTGAACACGGCGGTTACCTGCATGGGACGATCCGCGCGCAGGGGGAATTCCATCTTCATGGCTTCCACCACCAGCAAGGTGTCACCCGCCTCAAACCGCTGGTTTTTCTGGGCCACCAGGGTAACCAGTCGACCGGAAGAGGGCGCCTTGAGCTCCTCCACACCTTCCGGGATTGCACGGATTGGTTCGTCCGCCATGGCAGCGACTGCCCCCTTGGGCGCCTCGTGTTGAGATTCCTCCTGTGAGAGTTGCGGGATTTCATCCTGCAGGTCGTTTGATTCCCCGTGCTGCGGCCCCTCCCCGGAACCGTCAGTCCCGCTGCCATGACTCGCCTGAGCAAGCTCGGTGATGCGCCGTTCGATGTAACCGGTATCGAGCGCTGACGGCGCCTCCAGAACATCCTGGATCGTGGCCCGCAGGAATTCCAGGTTGCTCTCGACGCCCTCAATACGGAACTCACCCAGCGCCCGGTGATTGCGTCGCAACGCCTGCCTGTGGTCCGGCGCGTGAGTGATGATCTTGGCGATCAAAGTGTCGTACTCGACGGGCACCTGGTAACCGGCATAGCCACAGTCGTCGATGCGCAGGCCCAGTCCACCCGGTGGATCGTACGCTGTAATGCGGCCTGCGGCGGGGCGGAACATGCCATCGCGGTCGATCTTCTCCAGGTAGACCCTGGACTGCACCGCAGCGCCCCGGGGCTCACGGGCCGAGGTCAGGGCAAGGGTTTCCAGCGTCTGACCGGCGGCAATTGCGAACTGAGTTCTCACCAGATCCACCTCAGTCACCGCTTCAGTCACGGTATGCTCCACCTGGATGCGCGGGTTGCACTCCAGAAAGTAGAAGTTCTCCGGCCGTTCAGCCTCAACAAGAAACTCAAAGGTGCCCACCCCCCTGTACCGGACTTCCTGCGCCATTCTCAGTGCGGCCTCCGCGAGTGCCTGTCGACAATCC
>SLIH01000347.1 GCA_007135745.1 Halomonas sp.
TCACGCAACTCGACAGGCTCATCGGTCACCGGGGACCGCAGCAGCGCTTCCACATCGGCCTCGGTCAGAGTATCCGGAAGGCGACGTCCGAGTCGGGGGCTTTCAAGCCGCAGGGTGGGGTCCTCGGCAATACATCCCTCGCGCAAAAGGAAACGGTAGAAACGACGCAGACAGGACAGCCGGCGGGCGGCGGTGGTGGCTTTGTCTCCCCGGCTCAGACACGCGGAGAGGTAAGCCATGATACGATCCCGGCCCGCACCGGCGAGGCTGGCACCCGAAGACTGGGCTACAAGCCAGATGCCAAATTGCCTGAGATCACTCTGATAGGAAGCGCGGGTTCTCTCCGCCAGGCCTGCCTCCAGCCAAAGCGACTCGCAGAAGCGTGCCACCAGTTGAAAATCATTCGGCAGGCGGGCCGGTACTTCTGATGCAGTCATTGGTCGGGGGCTCTCCTGCAATGCATTTCCACTGACCCTCAGTGTAAACACAAAAAACGGGCAACGTCGGTACGCTGCCCGTTTCTATCAGCACACTCGCCCCTGGCACCGGGGCAGGCTCAGCCTCAGTTAAGCTTTTCCTTGATCCGCGCGGCCTTACCGGACAGGTCACGGAGGTAGTACAGCTTGGCCTGACGCACGTCACCACGACGCTTGACCTCGATGCGGTCAATCAGACGGCTGTAGGTCTGAAACGTCCGCTCAACACCCACGCCATAGGAGCGCTTGCGCACCGTAAATGAAGAGTTCAGCCCACGGTTTCGCTTGCCGATGACAACCCCTTCGAACGCCTGCAGACGCTCACGGTTGCCCTCGGTAACACGGACCTGGACGACGACTGTATCGCCGGGGCTGAATTCCGGTACGGAACCGGACATCTGTTCTTTTTCGATCTCGTTGATGATTTCGCTTTTGCCGCTCATCGCTCGCTCCTAAACATCATTCAAGGACGGATCCCACGATCCGCCTGCGTCATGAATCCCGATCCGCGTTCCACTCACTGCGGAATTCTTCCAGCAGCTTCTTCTCTTCCGCCGTCAGACGGCGCTTTTCAATCAGATCCGGTCGTCGCAACCAGCTTCGACCCAGTGACTGCTTCAACCGCCAGCGGCGGATGACTTCGTGATTCCCACTCTGCAGCACGTCCGGCACCCTGCGCCCTGCAAACACCTCGGGTCGGGTGTAATGCGGACAATCCAGAAGCCCGTCTGCAAAGGAATCCTCAACGGCCGACTGGCTGTGCCCCAGCACTCCCGGCAGCTGACGCACAACGGCATCCATCACCACCATGGCGCCCAGTTCGCCGCCGCTCAGGACGTAATCCCCTATGGAAACTTCCTCGTCCACGCGGGTTTCCAGCACCCGTTCGTCTATGCCTTCATAGCGCCCGGAAACCAGTATCAATCGTGGCTGAGCAGCCAGCTCCTCAACCAGCGCCTGATCCAGGACCCGCCCCTGAGGCGAAAGGCAGATCGTCTTCACCGGCCCCTTCGCCCTGGCAACCGCCTCATCAATGGCAGCGGCCAGAGGCTCAGGCTTCATGACCATTCCGGGGCCGCCCCCATAAGGACGATCATCCACCGTTCTGTGGCGGTCATGAGTAAAGTTTCTGGGGTTGATGGCTTCGAACTCCACCAACCCCTCGCGCACCGCACGCCCGGAAACGCCGTAGGCGGTCACCGCCTCGAACATTTCCGGGAAGAGTGTCACCGCCCCGATCCACACAGCACAATCACTCCCGTGCCAGCTGGGTTAAGGCGCCAACACCCGTTTGGGCCACGTTAAAACTCAGGATCCCAGTCAACGACCATATGGCCCGCATCCAACGATACTTCCCGGATATACTCATCCGGAACGTAGGGCACCAGACGCTGACGCTTATCCAGACTTCCCGCCGTGGGCCGAACAACCAACACATCGTTGGCCCCGGTCTCCATTAACGAGTCCACCACCCCCAGGCATTCGCCCTCGAGCGTCAGGACTTTAAGCCCCTGCAGCTGGTACCAGTAGTACTCGCCTTCAGGAAGTTCCGGCAGTTCCGCCTCGGCAACACTGATGTCGAACCCGCGCAACGGTTCCGCACCATTCCTGTCACTGATGCCTTCCAGCTGCGCTACCAGCGTCTTGCCGTGGCGCTTGCCCGTCACCAGCTTGAGCGCCAGCTGCTCTTTTCCCTTTGTCAGCACCCACTCGGGGTACTCAAGTATATTTTCCATCGGCTGGGTGTATGAAAACACCTTGACCCAGCCTTTAACGCCATACGCAGACGTTATCCGACCGACGACAATTTTATTGGTCGGATCACTCATCGTGCGTCGCAACAGCCGCTTTACTTGGAGGCAGCTTCTTTCAGCAGCGCGTTTACCCGCTCAGTTGCCTGGGCACCCTGGCCGATCCAGTATTGCGCGCGCTCAGTATCGATACGAAGACGCTCTTCCTGGCCACGAGCCACCGGATTAAAAAAGCCCAGGCGCTCGATGAAACGGCCATCGCGGGGCTTGCGGCTATCGGTTACCTGTACATGATAGAAAGGGCGCTTCTTGGAGCCGCCACGTGCCAAACGGATTGTTACCATTTCAACCACTGTCCTGTTCTGATCAACCAAAAGGGTTCAAAGCACCTGCTCTGAACCGGCTTGCGGGCGCAACCAACCGCCCGCGCGAAAGGGCCGGTATTCTACTGAAAAAATCGGCCGCTGAAAACCGA
>SLIH01000376.1 GCA_007135745.1 Halomonas sp.
CGGGAATGCTTGAAAAGCCGCTGAATCGTTTGGCGGAGCGGATTCTCCCGATACGGCAGGTAACCATTGAAAATCGCGCACCGTAGGATGCCGGTGAGGGGGCCCTGGGTCACTTACCCGGGTCATTGCCTGCAACCGGACCGGAGGCAATGGCCAGACAGGCTGTTCGGCTGCCATGGCGCTGTAATGCAGTAAATTCGTCCAGTGTCAGCCCGGCGGCCCGGATCTGGTCTCTGAATTCTCGTTCGTAGGTGACACGCCCGAAATCAATGCTGGTCAGGCGTCGCAGCGCCGGTTTGAGTCTTTCCATCCAGGGGGAGGGCTTTTGCTGCATGGTTTGCGTGAAATAGATTCGTCCTCCCGGCGCCAACAGGTTGCAGCAGTGCCTCAGGGCCTCACCGGGGGCGGGCAGGAGCATAAAGCTGCCGGAGAAGTAAATGACGTCATAGGGGCCTGCCTGGTGGTCGTACAGTGATTGGTGCAGTACGGTGACCTGATTACGCAGTGGGGAGGCGGCGAGCCTCGTGCGGGCACGCTCAATGTAATCGGCGTCAATATCCAGTCCGGTAATCGAAATTCCTTTCTTCCGGACCGCCCCGGCGTTGGTGAGCAGCGCGCCGGCGGTCCCTATCCCCACATCCAGCATCCGGATGTTGTCAGGCACACGGTCGAGTACCTCCCGGTACCACTGGGAGGTCATCCTGAGAATCAAGGTGTCGTAGACAAGGCTGCGGATCATGGAGGCAGAAACTATCACAGCCGGGAGCTGAGAACGAGATCCTGGATGATTCTGGAAAAGTAACCTGAGCTGGCGCCTTTGGGCACTTTTACAGAGGTTCCCTAACACTCCTGATAAAGCAGCGCACGCAGTTCGCGCCTTTGACGTCTTAACTGGTTCCCTCTGGGTTCCCGGTATCCTGAGCGAAGGCGCTTATTGATGCGTTCCTTACGTGTCCGGTAACTCTCGCAGCGTCGCTCCTGGGCGTTCTCCTGCTGACTTGCTCTGACCCCACGTCGTTGCCTCTGCTCTTCGCTCGAAGAGGCTTCGGGGCGTTGAACCTCCACGCGGGGCAGGGGGCTGTTCACCAGCCGAGGGCGCTCCAGCTGGCGCACATTCTCCTTCTGCGGGGCCTCGTCGCTGAAGTGGGTATTCCCGTGCTCGTCGGTCCACTGGTAGACCTGAGCGGGGCTCAGGAGCGGCGTGATCAGCAGACCCAGAATGGTTATCAATCGATACATCTGTCTTCCCTGAAAAATGAATCACCGGTTGTCCCTGTCCGGGCGAATCAACCCGTGCAGGAGTATATCAAGCGTGTCCCGGTACATCTTTCGAATCGACTGGAATTCCTCGCTGTTGTGTCCCGTTTTGATGATGTACATCACGTAGATCGAAAACAGGGATGCGGCCATGGAGTCCACGTCAATGTCCCGGAACCGACCCTGCCGCACGCCCTCGCTCAGTGTGTCCTGCAGCATCGTCAGCGCCGTCTGGTTGATGGCGCGGAAACGATCCCGTTCAGGGGAAAGCGTAAAAATCGTAGGGTCATCCGTGATGATTGTGCGCAGGGTGGCATCCTCTGAAAGGTACTCGTAACTCGACAGACAGAGCGTCCGGAATCTCTCGACCGGGTCCTCGATTGGGGCGATCACCTCTGCCACCTTCGACTGCCAACGGGTAAGGCCATGGGCCACGGCCTGATCATGCAGATCCTTTTTTCCACTGACATAGAGGTACAGGTTGCCTTTGGTCATCCCCAGCTCGTCCGCCACATCCTCAACCCGGGCCCGCCTGTAGCCATAGCGGGCAAAAACCCGTAATGCCGCATCCAGTATCTGTTGCTTGCGGTCGGTTTTCCGGTTCATTGACCCTCCACGTAACTTCAGGCTCTGCCCAATTGAAAATGGCCTTGAACGGCCTCAGTAATTCCAGCCCCAGAGTCCGAATGCCAGCACATTCATGACGATCGGTACGGCGTAGATGAAAACCAGAATGCGAATCTTGGCCTGCATGGTTCTGCGTGTCATCACCCAGATGGCTGCGCAGAAGAAATGGAAGTAGCCAATCAGGAAGATCAGCCAGATGCCCTTGAAGGACAGCTCCCAGAAGGGATAGGCCCAGACCAGATGCCCCCCGATATTAAGGATGGATTCCACGAGGACTGCGGTAGCGGACAGGAGAATCGCGTGAAACCATTTCTCCGGAATGCCCAGGATTTTCTCGGTACCGCTTTCGGAAAGACTGTAATAGAACACGAAACCTGCCAATGAGAACATGAACATGATCTCAAGGTTCCACCCCACCATGGTACGCAATGCGGTATCACCGGGAACCGTCCAGAAGGCGGAATACTGCGTCAGATACATGACCCAGCCATTCCAGGTTTCGTTGAAGAAATCAACGCCGAAAATCGTCAGCGCACAGAATACCGGATCCCAGTTTCCGGTATGCCGAGCCTGGTGGATTTCCTTCGTGTAGATATACATCACGATGAGCAATAGGGTGACGGCATACCACTTGATGGAGGAGAAGTCCCGCATCCCATCAAGCGCCTGAAGAGTGGCTTCTGTCATGATTTCGGCCCCGGATGATTGTTTTTTTAAAAGGGTTAGGACCGACGGCGTCGTGCCGGGGATCCTTCAAGCGATAATCAGACAAAATGAACAAAAAAGTCAAATATTCATTTATGGC
>SLIH01000004.1 GCA_007135745.1 Halomonas sp.
CGGTATCGTTTCTCCTGTTCTGTTACCGGATATAGCGCTGCTTGATCCGGAACTGACACTGGGTCTGCCGCCTCATGTCACCGCTGCCACTGGCATTGATGCCATGGTGCATGCGATTGAGGCCTATACCAGCAAAATCCGAAAAAATCCGGTGTCTGATGCACTTGCGCGCGAGGCTCTGGGTAATCTTTCAGCGAATATCGTAACCGCCGTGCACGATGGCACCAATCTGAAGGCGCGCTCAGGCATGCTCCTGGGGTCGCTGCTTGCGGGCCAGGCATTTGCCAACGCGCCTGTGGCGGCGGTTCACGCCCTTGCGTACCCTCTGGGCGGCCATTTCCATATTCCCCATGGTCTGAGTAATTCTCTGGTTCTCCCTTATGTGCTGCGCTTCAATGCCGAAGTTGCCGCGCCTTTATACGCGGAACTTGCGCCTCTGCTGCATACTGCGGATGCTGGTGTGGCTAACGGCAAGCTCGGACTCATTGAGGGGCTTGAGCACCTGATCGCCGCCGTTGAGCTGCCCACCAGATTGCGTGATATGGAAATTGAGGAGGATTTTCTTCCTACTCTGGCGGCGGATGCAATGAAGCAGGAACGCCTGCTGGTGAACAATCCGCGTGAACTGACCGAAGCGGATGCTCTGGCGATCTACCGCGAGGCTTATTAACTGAGTGATTCAATGACTGAAAAACAACTACATACAAGGGAAAGTTTTCGTAATTTCCAGACGATAACCACGCGCTGGATGGACAACGATGTCTATGGTCACGTTAATAACGTGACCTATTACTCCTGGTTTGATACCGCCGTTAACCGCTTTATGATTGAAGCCGGCGGTCTGGATATCCATCGTTCATCGGTTATTGCCTACGTGGTGAGTTCTTCGTGCAATTATTTCCGGCCCATCGCCTATCCGGAGAATGTTGAGGTGGGCATCCGTATAGAGCGTCTCGGCAACAGTTCGGTTCGGTATGTGCTCGGGATATTCCGGGCGAATGAGGAATCCATCTGTGCCCAGGGGGAATTCGTTCACGTGTTTGTGGATCGAAATACCGAAAAATCCTGCCCAATGCCGCAAGAGATCAGGACGGCGTTGGCAGAACTCGTGGTTCAGGACGCACAGGCGGAATGACTCAACCGGATTTTGACAGGATTCGCCCATACCGTGACGATGAAGTGGCATCGGTTCTCGATGACTGGGTTACGAGTCCAAAACTTCGCAATGTCGTGCGTCGAGCGGGTGTAACTGCCCTGTTCCGCCTGCCTCTGATTGGAACCTTTCTGGCCCGCCTGTGGCTCAAAAAACAGTTGTCGGGTGTGCGTACTGTGGATGAGCTACAGCAGGTCATTGCGCCCTGGGTGGAGAAGTTATTTGATTCCACGACGGACAGCGTTACATCCAACGGGCTGGAAAATCTATCGTCCAGAAAGCCCTGTCTGTTTCTTTCCAATCATCGTGATATTGTCACCGACCCCGCCGTAGTCAATTTCCTGTTGTATCGTGAGGGATTCGCGACCACACGAATTGCCATCGGCGACAACCTGACCGAGGATCCCCTGGTTTCAGACCTGATGCGTCTTAACAAGAGCTTTATTGTTCGACGCAATCTGACCAGTCCGCGGGAAATGCGCGACGTTTACCTGACCCTTTCCGCCTATATTCGGGACTCCATTGAATCCGGCCACTCGGTCTGGCTCGCCCAACGCGAGGGGCGTGCCAAGGACGGAATCGATGTTACCGACCCGGCCATCATCAAGATGCTGTATATGAGCCATAAGCGGGATAAACGGAGTCTCTGCGAGGCAATCGAATCCCTGAACCTGGTGCCCGTGGCCGTCTCTTACGAAGTGGACCCCTGTGATGCGGGAAAGGCCCGAGAGGTGGAAGCTCGGGCACGTACGGGTACCTACAAGAAAAAGCCCGCCGAGGATATTGAGAGCATTATTCGCGGCATCACCGGTTACAAGGGACGCATCCATGTGGCTTTCGGTAAACCACTGAGCGGAGAATTTTCTTCCCCGCATGCTGTGGCGGAGGCTGTAGACAGGCAGATTCTGGATCTTTACCGCTTTTTTCCGGTGAATTTTGCCGCCGCGGAAAAGCTGTTGACCCGGGGTGACCTGATCGCGCTGCCCGAGGCGATACGCGAGCGCATGCCCGACAGGCCGGAAATGCAGAAAGCACATGCTTGGCTGGATCGACGCATGCAGCCGGAACCTTCTGCGTTGCACCCCTATATGCTGGGAATATACGCTAATCCCCTGCTCCGCCATTTCGGTTCCGATGGCATCAAAATCCAGGAAGAAAGGGAAAATAATGACTGACAAGAAGACCATTCTTATCACCGGCGCAAGTTCCGGACTGGGCGAAGGTATGGCGCGGGAATTTGCGCGTCGTGGCCACGATCTGGCGCTCTGCGCCCGCCGCACTGACAATCTGGAATCGCTGCGTGAAGAGTTGGAGGCAAGCCACTCCGGAACACGGGTTGTCGTACGTGCCCTGGACGTTAATGACCACGATCAGGTTTTTGACGTCTTCAACCAATTCCGGGAGGACCTGGGGCGGTTGGATCGGATTATTGTCAACGCGGGCATCGGCAAGGGGCAGCCCCTGGGAACGGGGCAGTTTCATGCCAACAGGGCGACGGCTGAGACCAATTTTGTCGCCGGGCTGGCCCAGATGGAG